>JAZONU010000338.1:0-2903 GCA_045654605.1 Candidatus Caccoplasma sp.
ATAACCGCAGCTGCATTAGCAAGTTGTATTGGAGTTACCAACACCTCACCCTGTCCAATAGAATTGGAACGAATAGTAAGAGCTTTCCAGCCACGCTTTCCATAAACTTTATCATATGTCTCTGCACGATATATAGCTCCATCTTTCAATCCATACACATCCGAATCTTCCCACTTAAACCCTAATCCAAAACTCAATATATCTTCACGCCAACGGGTATAATTCTCTTTAAACTTTGCATTACCCTCACCATAACCATCTCGCTCAAGCGTTTCTTTATATGCCGACCAAAAATATGGATTACAACTCTCTTGTATAGCCTCCTCAAGACCCACCGGCGAACCATGATTGTGAGTACATTTTATCGGTTTTGAAAGTGGCCCACTACAAGAAAACTTAGTATGACGCGTAATACCTCCATGCTCCAAACAAACCAATGCCTGCAATGTCTTAAATGTCGAACCCGGCGAATAAAGACCTCCTGTTGCTCTATTAAGGAATGGCTTTGTTGCTTCTTTTTGTAATATTGGATAATACTCCGTACGCAAACGACCTACCAACAACGACGGATTCCATGTAGGATTAGATGCCATAGCCAAAATCTCACCTGTCCCTGGTTCTATTGCAACAATACTACCTATCTTACCCTGCAACAACTCTTCTGCTATCATCTGCAATTCAACATCTAATGTAGTAGTAATATCTACACCCGAGATAGGCATTTTATCATATTCACCATCTTTATATTTTCCTTGAATACGACCACGTGAATCTCGCAAAAGAACTTCTACTCCATTCACTCCTCTCAACTCTTTCTCATACGTCAATTCCAAACCTTCCGAACCTGCATAATCTCCAGCACGATAATAATCATCACGTTCAATTTGTCTCTTACTAACCTCACCAATAGAACCTAAAACATGAGCACCACAAGGGTAATTATAATTACGTAATGTCCTATTTTGAATCGTAAAACCTGAAAATTTAAGCAAATGCTCTTGCAACATAGCATAATCTTCTGGCGACAATTGAGTCATAAACCGTTGTGGAATAAGAGCAGAATAACCATGTCTACCTTTAACAATTTCCATACGCTCACAAAATTGCTCATACGTAATCCCCAACAATCCACAAAACTCCAATGTATCAATAGGAGAACCTGCCTTTTCCTGATTGCGCAACTCTTTCATTGTCACCATTAAATCATAAGTCGGTTGATTATATACCAACAACTTTCCATTACGATCATATATCAATCCACGAGGTGCATAGAGAGTCTTATGATAAAATGCATTACCTACAGCATCTTCAGTATAATCCTCATATAATTGCAATTGAGCCAACCTACCTATGAACAAAACCACAAATAGTGCCAGCACAATATAAATTCCAACACTTCTATCTTTATATTTATCGTTAAGCATCTTTATTTAATTTTAACACCTAAAGGCTCAAAAAATTTCTGTGATAATATATAAACCCTATTACCCTATAAACTATTTCCTTACTTTTTCTAAAGTAAAAATTAACAAAATAGTTATCACTAAACTAACTAAAGTTTTAAACACCACAACTCCAAAATATTGGAATGAAAAAGCCTCAAGTGTAAACAAAGATAAATGATGAATAAACACCATCAGTACAATATATTTCACATAGTTTACTCCCATTGTACGAAAACGAGGCATCACCTTATCCAACTCCTCCTGAGTTGATACTATACTAAATATATATGGTCGTAAAAAAGCAACCAACGTAGTTGCCATTGCATGAATACCCCATGTATTAGAAAAAGCATCTATAACCAAACCAAGAAAAAAACCAGTAAAAATCAACGAAATACGATTCGTATGTATTGGTAATGCAATTATAAAATAAATATACAAAAACGGATTTATAATACTCGCTATTTCTATATTGTTAAGCAACAAAACCTGCAATAACACCAATCCAATAAACCAAGATAAAAACTCTACAACATTTTTCATTTCTCTAATGATTTTTGAAGATTCAACAACTCATTCTGATTCTCAAAAGCAAACACCGTCACATACGTCAACGACTGAAAATCAACAGCAAGAGTAACATCTATATCACAATACATTGTATTCTCCACAACAGTAGCTTTATCTACAACGCCTATCATCATACCATCAGGAAATATTGCAGAAAAACCACTTGTAACAATCGTATCTCCCGCCACAACATTTACGTGATTTGGTATTTCATATAATTTAGCTTTCAATGGACTTTTCCCATTCCACTTTACAGAACCTAATTGATTATTACCTTTTATTTTTGCACTTATCACTTGCTCAGGATTTATAATAGGCAATACAACAGCATAATTTTCACTTACACGTTGCACCACCCCAACTACTCCTTGTGGCGCAAATACACCCATATCTTCCTCTATGCCATGTGCACTACCTTTATCTATAATTATATAATTTTGCAAATCATACACACTATTATAAACTACTTTTGCCGATAAATAATTTTCTTCACTTAAAACACTAACACTATCAGCAGCTTGCAATTGGCAATTTGATATCTCTTTATACAAACGAGCATTCTCATCCGCCAAATATTTATTTGTCTCTACCAAACCAAAATATTCAGTAACAGAATTAGTAATAGCATATATCCATGCAGATAAAGTTGTTGCACTTCGAAAAGCAACAGATCGTTGCAAATCATTTTTATTCACAACAAGTCCAAATGCCAACACCTCCAATACAACAAAGATAATGACAGTCAAATATTTATAAAAAAACTCTAAAATTTTATTCATTTTCAATAAAAAAGACAAAAGAACAGAAGAACAAAATTATGTTCTTATGTTCTTCTGTCTACTAATATTCATTCTATATTCAACGTAATAAGAAACGGAATCTATCAAC
>JAZONU010000339.1:0-1292 GCA_045654605.1 Candidatus Caccoplasma sp.
TTTTCGGCTCCTTCGGGTTCTGGGAAATCTACTATAATAAACTATTTATTGGAGTGTAATTTAGATTTGGCATTCTCTATTTCTGCCACATCTCGTGCTCCAAGAGGTAACGAACAAAATGGCGTGGAGTACTATTTTTTAACGCCGGATGAATTCAGAGCAAAAATTGCTAATAATGAATTTATTGAGTTTGAAGAGGTTTATAAAGATAATTTCTACGGAACTCTTAAAAACGAAGTTGAACGCATTAGAGAGATGGGGCAAAACGTCGTTTTTGATGTTGATGTTGTAGGGGGAGTAAATATTAAAAACATTTTTGGGAAAGAGGCTCTTTCAATGTTTATTATGCCTCCCAGCGTTGAGGAACTTCGCAAAAGACTTATTGGTAGAAATACCGACTCTGCCGAGACTATTGAAAAACGCTTGGCTAAAGCCGAATATGAAATAGGTTTTGCTGATAAGTTTGATAAGATTGTTATAAATAACAATCTCGAAACGGCAAAAGCTGAAGCACTTACTATTATTAAAGAGTTTGTTGAAAAGTAATGGAAATAGGTTTTTTCGGGGGGTCGTTTAACCCAATTCATATTGGACATCTAATTATTGCCGAGCATATTTGTAATAATGCAGGCATTGATGAACTATGGATTAGTGTTACTCCTAAAAATCCTTTGAAAGCCGATGATGCTCTTTTAGATGAAAGAGATCGTGTAGAGATGGTAAAAAGAGCAATAGAACATATTGAAAAAATAAAATATTGTGACATTGAACTCTCATTACCTATACCCTCTTACACCGCCAATACTTTAAGAGAGTTGTGTAAGCGTTATCCCGAACATAACTTCTCGCTTATTATAGGTGCTGACAATTGGTTGCTTTTTAATAAATGGAGAGAATACGATTTTATACTTGATAATTTTAAAATTATTGTTTACCCTCGCCCTGGATATGATATTGATGCCGATACCCTACCAAAAGGCGTTACACTATGTAAAACACCTGAAATAGGGATATCATCAACAATTGTAAGAGAGAGTTTCAAGTGTGGTAAACCAGCACACTCATACGTTGCAGAGGCAGTAAGCAATTATATAATTGAAAATAATTTATATACCTAAAATTTTAGGAATATGGACGAATATGTTTATGGTAAAAACAGTGTAGAGTTTGTTACTGTTTGTGTTGAATACTGTGCATTGGTTGAGGGTGCAAATCAACATAATAAAGTTGATTTTATCAACAAAGCATCTAAGATTCTGCCTTTACTATATATTAAAGCTTCTCTTATTACT
>JAZONU010000340.1:0-12620 GCA_045654605.1 Candidatus Caccoplasma sp.
AATTTTATTAATATTATACTTGATATTAGAAATGCTTGTGCTCATGGTAATATATTATATGATTTTTCTCCTATTAAATCGATAAGAAAGGGCCCTGCGATGATGAAAAATGTAGATTTAAATCAAAATCTTAATGGGGCATTGTCAATAATAATGTATTTGATTAGACAAATTTCAGAGAATAGATATAATGATTTAAAGGAAGAAATATATAATCTAATTATTAAGTATAAACATAGTTTAGTGGTAATGGATATATTAAAGAATATCAGCGGATTAGATGCGGAGTATTATAAATAAATAAACTTTCCTCATAAAAAAGTTGTTCTATTATAAAAAATAAAGTACCTTTGCAAAACAATAGTGCCGGTATTGACACAGCTCTCTACCAACACTTAAAAAGGGAAAAAGAGGTTATACTTTCGCAGTATAACCTCGCTTTTTATTTACAAACTTAATTGTTGGCATTTTATGTAATAATTGTAAATACTTAATAAGATAGCATCCATTAATTTGGGTGCTTTTTGTTTTCAAACTATGTACTTTTGCTAATCGCAAACATAAAATAAATACATTATGGACTTAAACAAATTAGTAGCAGACATAGTTAAAGATGCTGTGGCAGATATTATCAAGGCACAAGAGAAACCGATAATAAGAGGCTATGATGGGTTAGCCGAGTTCTTGAACATTAGTTGTGCTACAGCAGAACGATATGCACAACTTAAGAACTTTCCTCGCCACAGAATCGGCAACACTACATTCTATATCAAGGATGAGGTAATAGACTACATAAGAAGAACCCGTTAAGAGTATTCCTTATAGTATGTATAATAAGATTTTTATCATATAGTACACTTTTAGTACACCTTGAAAAATAAAAATAGGCTGAAAATCAAACGATTAACAGCCTATTTTAGTACCCAGAGCCGGGGTCGAACCGGCATGGAAGTGAATCCACTGGTGTTTGAGACCAGCGCGTCTACCGATTCCGCCATCTGGGCATTGGTAAACCGATGCAAAAGTAATACTTTTTTGCGAATTAGCAAATAGTAACGTAAAAAAATGAGCAACTTTTTATTTCAATATTACAAATATGGAAAATTTATATAAATTAGCAACATAAATATGTATGGTTATGAACAGTAGGCGTATCCCCGAATCAGAGTTTATAATTAATGCCGACGGCACAGTTTTTCATCTTCATCTGCTTCCCCATCAGTTGGCGGAAAAAATTATTATGATGGGCGATCCTGCTCGCGTTGATATGGTTGCAGATTTTTTTGACTCGGTGGAGTGTGATATAAGCAGTCGCGAATTTCACACAATCACAGGGACATATAAGGGCAAACGCATAACAGCAATGTCGCACGGAATTGGTGGCGACAATATAGATATTGTTATGAGTGAGATAGATGCCCTTGTAAATATTGATTTTGCTACACGCACTGAAAAAAAAGATAAAACATCTCTTACGATTGTCAGAATTGGCACATCGGGCGGATTACAACCCGATATTGAATTAGGGACAAACCTTATATCTGTACGTTCAATAGGGTTTGACGGAGTACTTAATTTTTATGCTAATCGCAATCAGGTGTGCGATATCGATTTTGAGGAGGCTTTTTGTAAAGCGGTAGAATGGAATTCGCAACACGCTTCGCCATACATAGTTAATGCCAATGCTGAACTTGTAAAGCGTCTTAATCAGGAGGATATGCAAGAGGGTGTAACCATATCTGCAAACGGATTTTATGGTCCACAAGGTCGCTATCTACGCTTACCTCTTGCCGACCCCGAATTAAACAAAAAGATACAAAGCTTCCGCTATGGTGAGGAACGCATCACCAACTACGAAATGGAGGGAGCTGCTCTTGCCGGATTAGCACTACTAATGGGCCATAAAGCCGCCACCGTATGCAACATTATTGCCGGACGTGCTACCCATTCGGCAAACACTAATTACAAAAGCGGAATGCCTGCTCTTATCGAAAAAATCTTGGATAGAATTTAGTCTATTAATCTTTTTTTGAGAAAATATTCATGCAAGCATGATATTATTTTGCTCCCCTTCTTATTCGTATTTTTGACGTAAACGTCGAAAATACTTCCGCTCGCTGTAAAATATTCATGCAAGCATGATATTATTTTGCTCCCCTTCTTATTCGTATTTTTGTCATAAACGTCGAAAATACTCTCGCTCGCTGTAAAATATTCATGCAAGCATGATATTATTTTGCTCGCTTATTCGTATTTTTGCACATATGCTTATGACATGTAAAAATATAGGGGTTATTGAGGCTGGGTGCGATGAAGCGGGACGTGGTTGTCTTGCAGGTCCGGTTTTTGCGGCAGCTGTTATTCTGCCTCCTGATTTTAAACACGAACTTATAAGCGACTCCAAAAAGTTAACTGAGAAGATGAGGTATCGTCTTCGTCCTATCATAGAGGAGGTAGCTGTGGCATGGGCTGTTGGGGTAGTGAGTGCTGAGGAGATTGACAAAATCAATATTCTTAATGCCTCTTTTCTTGCCATGCATCGTGCTTTGGAGCAATTGACTACTCAACCTGAATTTATTTTGGTTGATGGAAATAGATTTAAACCATACAATAAAGTTCCCTACTCTTGTGAGGTTAAAGGCGATGGCAGATTCTTGTCTATTGCAGCTGCTTCTATTCTTGCGAAGACTTATCGTGATGACTATATGAACGATATTGCAAAGGAGTTTCCTCAATATGCATGGGATGTGAATAAGGGTTATCCAACCAAAGCACACCGAGATGCCATTAAAGATTTTGGTATTACTCCGCATCATCGCAAATCATTTCAATTGCTCGATCGTCAGCTGACTCTTTTTTAAGTAAATTAGATTATGTTTTTATCAGAATTAAATACAGGCGAATCTGCTATAATCTTAAAGGTTAAGGGACACGGAGGTTTCCGTCGCAGGATTATGGAGATGGGGTTTGTTCGAAGCAAACAGGTTAAAGTGTTGCTTAATGCCCCCTTACAAGATCCTATTAAATATGAGATTATGGGCTACGAGGTCTCTTTACGTCGTAGCGAGGCTGCCATGATTGAGGTTATTACCGAGGAGGAGGCTAAAAAACTTATTCCTGCGGATAAAGCTACTACTATTGTTTCAAAAGAGAGTATCGAAGAGGCGATAACTCAACGTAACCGACAGATTAATGTTGCATTGGTTGGTAATCCCAATAGCGGTAAAACCTCACTTTTTAATGCCATCTCGGGTAGCCACGAACATGTAGGTAATTATAGTGGTGTTACCGTTGATGCAAAGAAAGGGGAGTGCCGTTATCGTGGTTATAATTTTATTATTACCGACCTTCCCGGAACGTACGCCCTCTCTGCATATACTCCCGAGGAGAGATATGTTAGGGAACACCTTCAAAACGAATCACCAGATGTGATTATAAATACTGTTGTAGCGTCAAACCTCGAACGTAATCTTTTCCTTACAACTGAATTGATTGACATGGATGAGAAGATTGTTGTATCGCTTAATATGTTCGATGAACTTGAACGTAGCGGTGCAACTCTCGATTATAATCAATTGGGGTCGTTATTGGGTTTACCTATGATACCTGTATCTACAAAGAGCAGAAAAGGTATTGAATGGCTTTTGGATACAGTTATTGATGTGTATGAGAATACAAATACTCAAATGCGTCATATCCACATCAATAATGGTAGCATAATTGAGGAGGGGTTGAAAAAGGTAAAAGAGGCTTTAAAACGTAACAGCGAACAGCTACCTAAATTCTTTCCTCCACGTTACTATGCTTTAAAGTTATTAGAACACGACGCCGGGGTTGAGGCTCAGTTAAAAAGTTGTCCAAGCTACAATGAGTGGATTGAGATTCGTAACCACGAGGTTAAACATATTGAACGCGACCTTAAAGAGGATATTGAGGGTGCTCTGACAAGTCAGAAATATGGTTTTATTTCGGGAGCCTTAAAGGAGTGCTACACTCCTGGTAAAAACGACGGGATTTCGGTTACGCGTATAATAGATACTCTTGTTACTCACAAGTTATGGGGCTTCCCCATATTCTTCTTTTTAATGTTTTTGATGTTTTACTGTACCTTCAGCCTTGGTGCATATCCGCAAGAGTGGATAGGAGCAGGGGTTGAGTGGTTAAGTAGCTTTGTGGGTAGTTTTATGCCTGATGGAATTTTAAAGGCTCTTATTACAGACGGAATTATTGGTGGTGTGGGTAGTGTAATAGTATTTTTACCCAATATCATGATTCTCTATCTCTTTATCTCTTTTATGGAGGATTCGGGATATTTGGCTCGTGCAGCGTTTATAATGGATAAGATAATGCACAAGATAGGATTGCATGGAAAATCCTTTATTCCTCTTGTCATGGGATTTGGATGCAATGTTCCTGCAATTATGGCTACTCGTACGATAGAAAGCCGTTCGAGCAGACTCATCACAATGATGATTTCTCCGTTTATCTCGTGCAGTGCAAGACTTCCAATATTCATTTTATTTGCAGGAACTTTTTTCCCAAATAATGCAGGATTAGTACTATTTCTCTTCTACATAGGCGGAATATTAATGGCTGTTATAACATCAAAAATTCTTCGCCGATTTATGTTTAAGAAAGATGATACTCCTTTTGTAATGGAGCTACCCCCTTACCGTGTACCGTCGTTAGCAACTACTGTAAGCCACATGTGGGATAAGTGTAAACAGTATCTTAAGAAAATGGGAGGACTTATCCTTATTGCATCAATAATAATTTGGTTTTTAAGCTACTTCCCACATAACGAAGGTAATAATACTGAGCCACAAGCTTCATATATGGAGCAAATGGGTAAAGTCTGCGAACCCGTAATGGAACCTCTTGGTTTGGACTGGAAGGCTTCCGTTGCTATGCTTTCGGGACTTCCTGCCAAAGAGATTGTGGTTAGCACCTTAGGCGTTTTGTATGCCGAAGAGAAGGGTGAAGAATTAAGCGAAGGAGATTTGTCTAAAAAACTTGTTTCAAGCGGAACATTTAATACCGCATCAGCACTCTCATTCTTGGTATTTATTCTGCTATACTTCCCATGTATTGCTACTTTGATAGCAATTAAAAATGAAAGTAGTTGGAAGTGGGCAACACTCTCAATGCTCTACAATACCGGAATCGCATGGATATTTGCGTTTATTACATATCATGTTACTTTAATGATTATTTAATTCAATATGGGGACACAGGAAATTATAGTTACAGCAATAGGAATAGTTGTAGTAGGGTATCTGATTCGACGTATATATTGTATGATTTCAAGAAAGGATATTACTGCATGTTGTAGCTGTGAAAAGAATTGTCCTATGAAAAAGAAAAAACGTAAAAAGTAATTATAATTAGGAATTAGTTCGTGGCTATGCCACAATTAGGAATTAAGTCTCTTATCATTCCTCATTTCTAATTCCAAATTCCTAATTTATAGAAAAATGATTCTTCAGTGTTTTATAATCTTTGCCTGTCTTGCTATTGGCGAATTGGTTGTTATGCTTACGGGTGTTAAATTCCCATCGAGCATAATAGGAATGATTTTATTATGCACACTACTTAAAATAGGTGTGGTAAAATATGAAAAAATAAAGGGAATGGCAAATTTCCTTATCTCAAATATGGGATTCTTTTTTATCCCTCCAGGTATTGCCCTCATGTTATACTTCGATATTATCGAAGCTCAATTTTGGCCGATAGCAATATCTGCATTTGTAAGTACTATAATTGTTATGGCAGTAACAGGTTGGGTTTTTCAATTAACAAACAAAAAACGAAATGGATAACACTATTGTTCTGCTTGCACTGACCTTTGCAGTATATTACGTTGCCTCTATTCTCCGAAAAAAAACAGGAGTGATAGTTCTTAATCCCATACTCATAACCATTGCTGTAATGATATGTTACCTGAAATTTTTTGATATAAGTTTTGAAACATATAACGAGGGCGGTAAATATATTGAGTTTTGGCTGAAACCAGCTATTGTAGCATTGGGAGTGCCTCTATACAAACATCTCGACTCGATAAGAAAACATTTTCTCCCCATATTCCTTTCTCAACTTGCAGGATGTATTGCAGGAATAGTATCGGTAATTGTTATTGCCGACCTTATGGGAGCAACCGACGAAGTAATAATCTCTCTTTCTCCAAAGTCGGTAACAACGCCTATTGCAATTGAAATCTCATCTACTCTCGGCGGAATAGAATCGCTCACAGCTGCAGTAGTGGTTTGTGTTGGTATTTTGGGTGCCGTCATAGGTTACCGAACCATGACTTTAATAAAACTCAAGGATGATATCTCTAAAGGCCTTGCAATGGGTACTGCATCACATGCTGTAGGTACAGCAGCATCAATGGAAGTTAGTCCCATTCATGGCGTATATGCAACTCTGGGATTAATTATAAATGGCATTTTAACCTCGTTTTTAGCCCCTACTATTCTTCGCCTTATGGGATATCTATAATGATGCTACTCTACCAATATGATAGTAAACAAGAAAGTCCCAAAGTTTTTTCAAACTTTGGGACTTTCTTATCTCTATTCTTATAGTTTTTGGGGTAATTATTTTTTCAATAGAGACATCAGCGATACCACAGATTGCACCTGACTGAAAGTTTCCTCTCCTAATAATTTTGTTATCAATGTGTTATTTGAGAGAGTTTTGGTTGCCAACGTCTTTAACGATAGCCCCTTTAATGATTTTATTTGTGTTGCAGCCTCTCTTGCTTTCGAATACATATTCTCTGCTTTTGAATAGGCTTCTGATATCTTAGATGTCAATGAAGTTGCGTGTATAAGAGCAGACACCTTTGATATTGTACCATTTTTTACTCCTTCAATAAGAGTGTTTATATCTTCTCCGTTATCAAGAACATCTTCTGTTAAATCATAAAGAGAGTCGGTATAACTATCTATTATCTCATTTCCTGTCTTTTTAACATCCTCTTTTGTTAATGATACCAACTTGTCTATATTATCTTTTACTACTTGTAAGGAATCTTGAGCAGATGCTCCTGCTACAAATAATGACATAATTGCCACAAAAAAAATCTTTCTCATAATGTATGAATTTTTTAATCTATTATTTCTTACTTCCTACTTTCGCTGTCTTTGCTGTTTTCTTTGCAGGTTTTACGCCTTGTTCAGCAATAATTTTTTTACACTCCTCAACCGTCAAACTATCCACAACTGCACCTTTAGGCAATTTGTAATTATTCTTATTGTAGGCTATATAGGCTCCATAACGGCCATTGATTACCTGCAATTCTGGTTCTTCATCAAATGTTTTTAATATTCGACTTTGCTCCTCATTACGTTTTGCGACTATTAATTCCGACGCCTCTTCGAGTGTTATTTCCAATGGTTTATACTCTTTGGGAAGTGATGTAAATTTTCCATCATGACGAATATATGGGCCAAATTTGCCAACACCAATAACAACCTCTTTCTCTTCAAAAACTCCAAGGTTACGAGGCAATGCAAATAGTTTTAGTGCTTGCTCCAAGGTTATCGAATTTAGGGTTTGCCCCTCCATTAACGAAGCAAATACTGGTTTGTCGGCCTCCTCTGCTGTTCCTATTTGAACAACAGGACCAAAGCGTCCAATTTTTACCGATACTCTACGCCCTGTTGTAGGGTCAATTCCTAATACACGTTCTCCAACTTTATTATCAGAGTGTTGTGCCGATGCCGATAATACTTCGGGATGAAATGTCTTATAAAACGAAGCTATTGTTTCATTCCAAATATTTTCTCCGTCAGCAATGCTATCAAACTCCTCTTCTACTTGAGCAGTAAAGTTATAGTTCAAAATATCAGGGAAGTTCTCGGTCAAGTAGTCATTAACTACAATTCCTATATCGGTAGGTATCAATTTACCTTTATCACTACCTACATTCTCATTTTTTACGGTGGAAGCAATCTTTCCCTTTTTCAAAGTCAATATCTTGTACTCGCGTTTTACTCCGCTTTTTGTACCTTTTTCAACATACTCACGTTGCTGAATTGTTGATATTGTGGGAGCATAGGTTGACGGACGTCCAATACCTAACTCCTCAAGTTTGTGAACCAAACTTGCCTCTGAATATCGTGGAGGAGCCATTGTAAATCGTTCTACAGCCTCACTCGACGAAAGGATTAATCCATCGCCCTTACTCATTGGAGGTAGAACAGCTACTTCACTCTCTTTCTCCGACTCTTCATCGTTTGTCTCAACATAGAGGTGTAAGAATCCGTCAAATTTTATAACCTCTCCTGTTATAACAAACCTCTCTTCTCCATTTATTGCTTGAACTCCTATTGTTGTCTTCTCAATTTGAGCAGGAGTCATTTGCGATGCAACAGTACGCTTCCAAATTAGGTCATAAAGACGTTTCTCTTGCGAATTGCCTTCAATCTCTCGGTTTGCAATATATGTTGGACGAATAGCCTCATGAGCCTCTTGTGCACCCTTACTACTTGTGCTGAAATTGTGAGGATGAGAATACTCTTTCCCGAAGCTCTCCAATATGGTCTCTTTTGCGGTATTTATAGCCAATGACGATAGGTTTACCGAATCGGTACGCATATAGGTAATAAGTCCCGCCTCATACAATTGTTGAGCCACACGCATTGTTTGTGCTACGGTAAAGCCTAATTTACGGGCAGCCTCTTGTTGAAGAGTTGATGTTGTGAATGGAGGAGCAGGATATTTTTGTAGTGGTTTTACTGTTATATCGCTTACTTCAAACTCCTCTGTCAAAAGTTTTTGTAATAAAGCCGCCGCCTCATTTTCATTAGCAGGGCGATATTGTAACTCTCCTTTTAGACTATTTCCTGCTTTATCCTTAAATATGGCTGTTACTCTAAACGACGCCTCCGGAACAAAGTTTTCAATCTCACGTTCTCTCTCAACAATTAAACGTACGGCTACAGATTGTACTCGTCCTGCAGATAGTGCAGGTTTTATCTTTCTCCACAAAATTGGAGATAGTTCAAATCCCACAATTCTGTCCAATACACGACGTGCTTGTTGAGCATTAACAAGATTTACATCAATATCTCGAGGATTCTCTATTGCCGATAAGATGGCATTTTTTGTAATTTCATGAAAAACTATGCGTCGAGTCTTTTCAGGCGTTAAGCCCAACACCTCATACAAGTGCCAAGCAATAGCCTCTCCCTCGCGGTCCTCATCGGATGCCAACCATACCATATCGGCATCTTTTGCAGCTTTTTTTAATGTATCAACAACCTGCTTTTTGTCAGAGGGTACTTCGTATATGGGCATAAAGCCCTTTTCAACATCAATGCTGAAATCCTTTTTTTTAAGGTCTCGTATGTGTCCGTAGCTCGACAAGACTTTATATTCTTTTCCCAAGAACTTTTCAATTGTCTTAGCCTTTGCAGGAGACTCCACTATAACTAAATTCGATTGCATACTCATCTTTTTGCTTTATACATTTTCGCCTTTTGGGCGTATTCGCCGAAGAAACTCTTGCTCTCAGTAAAATATTCAAGCAAGCTTAATACTGTTTTTATCGTTTACTCGTTTCTTTGGCGGAAATACTCTTCGGCAACAAGTTTTAACTCCTCGTACCACTCTTTGCCGAAGTGTCTGACAAGAGGTCCTTCAAGGAACTGATAAACTCTTATTCCTTTTTCTTTTCCAAGTTTTACAGCACCTTTACAAATTTTTCTCTCGTCATAATTCACAGCTGTAAAGGTTGGATATTCTGTCAAACGGATTGGGTATAAGTGGCACGATACAGGTTTTTTGAACATACACTTGCCACTATTATATCCTATCTCCAATGCACACAGACATACCCCTTTTTTATCGTAAGTGCAAAATACACAATCTTTATTGCCGATTATAGAGGTAACTAAATCTCCCTCTTCATCAACATACGATACGCCTTGTCTATCTATAACCTCACGAGCCTCTTTGGGTAACTGTTCTATTATATTTGGCAACGCCTCTTTTATTGACTGTTCTTCCTCTTCTGTTATAGGAGCTCCTGCATCTCCTTCTATGCAACAAGCTCCTTTACAATCATCAAGATCGCAACAGAAAAAACATTCAATTACGTCAAGACTTACCAGAGTGTCCCCTATCTTAATCACTTATATCCTATTTTATAAGGTTTTTACCGCTCATCTCTGCAGGTTGCTCTAATCCCATGATGTTTAAGATTGAGGGTGCAACGTCAGCCAAGATTCCGTTTTCAATTTTTGCAGATTTATTCTCTGTTACATACACACAAGGAACAGGATTCAATGAGTGTGCTGTATTTGGAGTATCATCGCTGTTAACAGCATTGTCGGCATTACCGTGGTCAGCAATTATTATAGCCTCGTAACCTGTTGCTTTAGCCGCCTCAATAACATCTTTAACACAAGCATCAACTGCTACAACGGCTTTTTCGATTGCCTCATAAATTCCTGTGTGGCCTACCATATCTCCGTTAGCAAAGTTTACTACGATAAAGTCAAACTTATCTGATTTTATAGCCTCAACCAATTTGTCTTTAACCTCAAAAGCACTCATCTCTGGTTTAAGGTCGTATGTTGCAACTTTTGGTGAAGGTACTAAAATACGTTCTTCGTTATCGTATGGAGTCTCACGACCTCCATTGAAGAAGAATGTTACGTGAGCATATTTCTCTGTCTCTGCAATATGTAATTGAGTTTTGCCTTTGCTTGCAAGATACTCTCCAAGTGTGTTTACTACGTTCTCTTTGTCGAACAAGATGTGAACTCCTTTGAACGAAGCATCGTATGGAGTCATACAATAGTATTGCAATCCAGGGATAGTCATCATTCCCTCCTCTGGCATATCTTGTTGAGTAAGAACTATTGTCAACTCTTTAGCTCTATCGTTACGATAGTTGAAGAATATTACAACGTCTCCCTCTTTAATAGTTCCGTCAAAAGCACTATTTACGATAGGTTTGATAAACTCATCGGTAACACCTTCATCGTATGATTCTTGCATTGCAACAACCATATCGTCTGCTTTTTTACCAACGCCTTTAACTAAAAGATCGTAAGCCTCTTTAACACGTTCCCAACGTTTATCACGATCCATAGCATAGTAACGACCTATTATTGAAGCTATTTTTCCTGCACTCTTTGAACAATGCTCTGTTAATGCCTCAATAAATCCTTTACCACTTTTGGGGTCTGTATCACGGCCATCCATAAAGCAGTGAATATAACAATTCTCTATTGTATACTCTCTTGCTATGTCGCAAAGTTTATATAGGTGATCTAATGAGCTATGAACTCCTCCGTCAGATGTCAATCCCATAAAGTGAATGTTTTTTCCATTCTCTTTAGCATATGAGAATGCCGAAACAATTTCGGGATTTTGCATAATGGTATTCTCTTTACAAGCCTTATTAATTTTTACAAGATCTTGATAAACAACTCTTCCTGCTCCGATATTAAGGTGACCTACCTCAGAGTTACCCATTTGTCCATCGGGCAAACCAACATTTTCTCCACTTGCTTGAAGTTGAGAATTAGGATATGTACTTACCAAATAATCCCAATAAGGAGTAGGGGTGTTATAGATAACATCTGCTTTATCGTGGTTGCCTATTCCCCAACCATCTAAAATCATTAAAAGGGCTTTTTTGCTCATAGAATTAAATATTTTGTTGTTATTATTATTTTCGTTTTCATGCTCCTCAGAGCCAAATTCTGAATTTTGCCGCAAAATTACTTCATTTTCCGCTAATTTCGTACAGTTTTGAGCTGCAAAAATTCTCTTTTTAATTTCTTCGTCGTTAATTATCAGTTTATATGCCTTGCGAGCAGCATCTTGTTGAGCCTCTTTTTTTGAGTATCCTTTACCTCTTCCACAAGCTATGCCCTCAATAAAAACTTCAAATTTAAATATGTGACTGTTCCCTTTTTCGGTAGTGTTGTCGAGAAGGATATAATCGATATCCACTCTGTTTTTTTGACCCCACTCCATTAATCGAGATTTGTAATTCTCCTCGGTTGTGGCAAGATGCACCATGTTGATATGTGGAGCTACAATCTTCTCCTGAACAAATTTTTGACACACCTCGTAACCTTTATCCAGATATATTGCCCCAACAAGTGCCTCCAATGCATTTCCTCCAATGTGATTGTTGGCCAATGTTATATCATCTGCCACAGACAATATATCACCAATATTCATTGCTTGAGCTATACTGTTCAAACTTTTTCTTTGAACTATGCTTGAACGCATATTGGTTAAAAAGCCCTCTCGCTCGTTGGGATATGTGTGATAAAGAATATCGCTGATTATCGTATCAAGTACGGTATCTCCCAAAAACTCCAAACGCTCATTGTTAAATTTCTCGCCATCTTTACGAACAGCTTTAACCGATGCGTGAGAGAGAGCCTCTTTGTATATTTCGATGTTATTAGGGATAAATCCCAACATCTTGTAAAGTAAAAAATAAGGCTTCTTACCCCAAAGAGTAAAAAGCCTTATCTTAGAATATAGTTCACTTAACACCGTTATTTTACGTATTTTTTAACAATAAGACTTGCGTTGTGACCTCCAAAGCCAAAAGTGTTTGATAGAGCCACGTTAACAACTCTTTT
>JAZONU010000341.1:0-4545 GCA_045654605.1 Candidatus Caccoplasma sp.
GCGAGTAGTAGTAGTTCCACAATCGGTAGCATACCATTTAGGAGGAGGAACATTGGCAGCAGGAAACCCTCGCAAAACATATCTCAATTTCCGTAACAACCTGTTTATGCTTTATAAGAACCTTCCGATTAAAGAGGGTAGAAGATTAATCTTTAAAAGAAAACTTTTTGATGGGCTTGCAGCGTGTCTCTTCCTCGCAAAATTGAGTTTCGGAGAGGTTAAGTCGGTGTGGAGAGCCCATAGGGATTTTGAAAAAGGCAAGGCAAGATACATAAATCAACCTTCGATAAATATTCTAAAACAATTTACCGAGAGCAATCGCTCAGTTGTGGTGGATTACTACCTTAAAGGCAAACGTCATTTTTATTAAAAGAGAAGTAGATATAAACTTTGAGGGAGGCTAAACAGTCTGAAAACTGATAGCCTCCCTCTCTTTTTGAACTACTATTTTAATATCTTATTTCGAGATTTTTATAGCCTTTTCGCCTGCTTTTACTACATATATTCCGTTTGGTAGGGTTGTGGTTGGAACCGGAGTTGTTCCTTCGCTAACCATAAGGGATAGCACCTCTATTCCGTTTACTGAGTATACTTTTACAAGTGTTGGGTTTGTTGCTTTAACATAAATGTTATTTGCTGAGTAGTATATCTCTGTTGTGTTGTTATTAACTACACTCTTCTCAATTCCGCTCTCAACGGGATTGCTCGCCATTATACGGTCGATGCAGAAATATGCCGGTGTGTTCATTCCCCATTGTCCTACGTCAGATGATTCCATTGTGAAGTAAACCTCTTTTATGGTTCCTAATGTTGATAAATCCCACCATGTCCACTCGCTAATTTGTTGTAGTGAACCGTTTTTAAACTCTGCAAGGATAAACTCTACTGTCTCTACTGTGTTATCTGCTTTTACTCCATGAGCTATAACTTTAAAGTAGTCGCCCTCTTTTGTTAGTCCGTTTGAAAAGTCGTCTCCTGCAATGTTTGTGTAGTATGGGTATGGCGAATTTGTTACATACATTCCATTTAGGGTGTATAGGTTGCCATCGTTGAAGGTTATTGATAGGCTATTTTCTGTCTCCCATGAACTGTAATTTGCTACTATGTATGGTCTTTCGCTATTTACAATTGCTGTGCCATTGCTTATTGCTTCAATTCCTCCTTTTGCCATACACCCCCATTGCGAGTCGGGGAAGTAGTCAGTTGGTTGGTCGCTTGCGTTTTGGCTTACTGTAAACCCATTCCATGCCAATCCTCCGTATGATGTTCCTTCTCCACCTATTAGGTGTGAGAAACTGAATACTTGTGAATCCCAATGTGTGTAGTCAACGTCGTTATATGTTTCTGTCCACGCACCGTTTGCGTCATACTCAAATGTTTCTGGGTTTGTTGGTTGTGTTAAGTCAAGCATAACTCCGTCAAACTCATCTTCCTCTACATCCATTGAGATTGTAAGACGGTCCATACAGAAGTATCCAGGAGTGTTCATTCCCCACATTGGATCAACGTCTGTTGATTCCATTGTAAAGTATATCTCAACAACCTCGCCTAATGATGATAGGTCGAACCATGTCCACTTATCTAATGCTGAGAACTCTCCGTTTGTGAACTCTGCAATGGTTAACTCGGTAGTTGTTTCGCTATAGTCCTCTTTTACTCCATGTGCAATAATTTTTAGGTAGTCTCCCTCCTCTGTAAATGGTCTTGCAACAAAATATCCATCTTTCGTTGTGTAATATACGTATGGCGATGTTGTTACATACATTCCCTCTGCGCTGTATGTATTGCCATCGTTAAAAGTGATTGACAAACTGTTTTGCATTGACATTAGACTATAGTATGCAATTGCGTATGGACGAGATGAATCAACAACAACTTGGTCGTCAACTACATCTGCTATTCCACCGCCAGCCATACATCCCCATTGGCTGTCTAAAAGGTCATCGGCTGGAGTTGCATCGGCATTCTTACTTACTGTAAATCCGTCCCATGCGATTCCTCCCCATGATGAACCTGGTCCGTCAATTAGGTGAGTGAACATGAATACTTGTGATTCCCAATAGGTGTAATCAGCATCGTTATATGTCTCTGTCCATACTCCGTTTGCGTCATACTCAAAACTTACAGGGTTTGATGGTTGTGTTAAGTCAAGCACTATACTCTTTTTTGCGGCGTTTGCTGAAACGCCTAATGTAAGTGCTAAAATTGCCAAAATCAAAACTTTGCAAAAATGTTTCATAAATATATGGTTTTTAATGTTTTATAGATTCAAATCTTTTGCTCCCAAAAACTCTGTTGATGTCTCTCCAATTTGTCCGCAGTTTTGAAGGAGTCCTGTATATACTTTTATAAAGTCTATTCCTATTAGTTTTACCTTCTCTCCATTGCTATTTACTGCCCATGATATATCAAAAGAGTTGTTCTCTGTATCTCGATTTGCGTATGTATCGGCATATCCCCATGCGTATTTGTCAAGGAAATATTGTCCGTTGCTTTTGATGCTATAATTGGTTGGTAGCAATGTTCCTGACACGGTTATTGTGTTGCTGTTACTCCATTTTGGCCAATATTCGAGGGTGTGGTTTGTAAAGTTGTTTTGTTCAATAAATCCTTCGCCACCCATATTGTCAACCCATTTAATGTACTCTTTGTCAACTACTCCGTTAGTGCCTGGAACGGGAGTCCTATTTTCGTCTGGACGATAGTAAGTAATTTGATAGTTCTTTTTGGTTTCGGGATTATTGTATTCACTTCCTGCAAGTTCGTACCATTCATCGTCGGCTTTGCCATTGTTGTTCTTATCAATTGATACCGAAACTATTCCGCACTCCGAACTTCCTGTAAAGGCATTGCTACCCAAGAAGAAATCTTTACCCTCGCCATTTATTATGGTGTGATCAAATCCTACAATGATGTAGCCACCAAATGATCCAAGAGAAACCATGCTACCATTTAAAATGTATTCCTCTGTTTTTTGTCTTATATCCTCTTTTGTATCGCCCTCTACATATTCGGGAAGGTCGTTTATGAACTGCCCTGGTGCTGGACTAAACTCCAATACTCTTGTCATAGATGCATTGTATTCTATCTCTTCGGGGAGTACTATTATTGCTGAGGTTTGTATAATCTCTTCTCCTTGATCTGTAATTGTTAAAACCAATGAGTAATTACCACTCTCTTCGGCTACAAATATGCACTCTCTATCTTCAGATAGGAGAGTAACCTCTCCGTTTGGAGATATTATCTCCCACTTGAAACTATCTCCTGCTGCTCCTGTTGCAAGAATGAGTTTTTGCAAACGAGGTACAGAGTAATTGTCATCTATCCCGATAGAGGTTATATCTGGACCATTGTTACAGGCAGAGAATAGGATGGTTGCTATTATTACAAAGATTGGAGTTATTATGTTTTTCATAATTATTTATATATAAATGTTATAGAAGAGGGTATATCGCCAGTGAAAACACTCCAGCGTTTAAATCCGTTAGGTGAGTAACAGGTGATTGTCCCTGATGATACATAGTTTTTAGCATCACAGATAAATACCTCTTTTGTTGAGGGATTTACTTTTATTGTATATGGAATTTTTATTAAACTTGCTGTTCCGTCTTTTATAAAATTGTCATCTATGATTAATGCTGACTCAATATCTGCAACAGAGTATGTTATATTGTTTGATAACGAATTTCCTTGATAAGGGGCGTTGTACATATAAATTTTATCTTCGCATATCTCAAAATTAGAGCATAATAAGCCTGTGGCTTCAATATTTTTTATTGTTCCGTTATTGCTTGTTTGAAACGTGTATAATTGGGAAGGCATTGTGTAGTAGTCGCCTCTTGAAAGAACCCATATTTTACCGTTTTTATCAAGTCTCATTCGGTGAAGATTTATAGCGACCTCTTTTTTCTCAATTTGAGTAAAGGATGATAATCTGATTACCGAAACGGTGTTGTCATAGTTATCAGAGTTATATCCTCCAGAGTTGGCGACATAGAGGTATCCATTCTTTATTACCATCTCTTCTGGTTGTCGTCCAACCTTAACTTCCCCAACTATTTCAAAACTATTTATGTCTATTTTAAATACAGCTCCTTCTTGTGCGTTTATATCTCCAATGATAGTGGTTACGTATGACGAAACGTAGGCGTAATCTCCTTCAAATACTATATATCTACAGTTCGGAATATCAATATGTTTGATACGTTTTGCTGTTTTTGCATCGACAACTTCTACTTTGTGTGATGCATTTATGACTAACCACAATTTGTTGTCATATATCTTTGCATCGTTACCAACATCACCCAACTCCTTTACTACATTAGGGTTGTTTTCGGCATATATGTTGTGATGATATACTCCTGTGGTAAAATCCATAAAGTCGAGAGTTGCTTTGTTGCTTCCCATATTACCCTCGTTTAACAGATAAAATCCGTAAGGGCTGGCATTAACGTCTATTGCCTCCTCAATACTCTCTTCTTCGGCGAGGATTATTATCTCATCACCTCGGCAAGAGGAGAGAAGAAGTGAGGTTGTGAGTAATAT
>JAZONU010000342.1:0-5550 GCA_045654605.1 Candidatus Caccoplasma sp.
ACCATCAATCTTATCGCCATAGAATACTCCTCGAGGCTCTACATAGAATGTTACATGATCTGTAATATTAACATTAGCTTTTAGTCCAAATGCTGCAGTATAAGTTGTTTTTGCATTTGGATTTGCTCCTACCATAGGAACTGCGGCTCCTGCTCCTGCAAATACAATAGCATCGAATTTTGAAGATGAATCATAGCCTGATATCAAATTTGTCATATTCAACATATAATCTGCTCTTGCTGCTAACACTCCCATTTTCTCTCCTATATATTCGTATGGTTTTTGAATATGATTATACTCTGCATTTAATCTTAATCCATGAACTGAATTTATCCAACGGCCATAGGCAATACCTCCTGAATAGGTCATCTTATCAGCAAATTTACCTTTAAATTTAGTCATTAGAGTATTTCCGTAAAATCCTAATCCACCATACATTGAAATAAAGTTTTTATTCTCCATTTCAGTAGATACTGCAGATTTATCACGGTCAGCTTTATTCATAGTATATGTTAAACCGGCCAATAGCGACACGTTGGTTTTTTGTTTATTTGTTCCATCAAACTTATTCAAATATACTGCTATCTGAGGCTCAACATAGACTCCAATTTTTGGTGTTATATTAAATACTCCTTGTACGCTTCCTTTAAATCCAGGTATAAATCGTTTGTCGTGATTTACAATTGATAATCCTGCATGAACTCCGGCATTGATATTCAAATCGAATAGGCGATAAGGTTTGTATCCCAATGCTGCATTCATAAAGCTAAACATTACATCTGCTTCTAATCCTGCATGAGAGATATCTTTTTCATTTGTCAAGCCATTTAGTTTTTCTGCCATTGCACTTACTCTCCATCCTAACACTGGAGATTCCCAACATCCTACAGATAGTCGGCCCATAGGACCTACTCTAAACTTAGCACTATCAAATAGTCTGTTATCAAGATTTCCTGATACTCCTGCTCCTATTGAGAAGAATAGTCGCTTTCCTTCGTTAGATAAAAACTCTTGATATGATGAAGATTCATACCCTTTCATTCGATATGTTGTTCCCACGTTAGCTGTCATTATAAGCGACTTGCGTGTAGAAATTGTATTTGTAAATACACCGCGAGTTGGTGTCCATATTGCATGTGGTTCAACATATACCCCCCAATTATTTTTTAAATTGAAGTTTCCTCTGAAAAATGCTTGTAATGCTGGATAGAATGTTGAGTGGTGATATATTGCTGAAATTCCGGCTCCTCCTATTAACTCAAATAATCTATCTTCACGATACCCAGCCACAACATTTGTCATATTCAAGAGATAGTCAGCTCCGAGAGTTAATGTTCTTGCTCTGTATGGAATATCTTCTGATAAGGAATAAGGATTTCGTGTTCCGTACAACAAGGCTCCTCCAGATATTTGCAATCCCGAATTTTTTGTAAACCATTTTCCTATTCCAACATTAAAACGGTATGCCATAGCATCGCCACCAGATAGGTCTTGTGAAAATCTTTCTATTGTTGCACCTATACCTGCCGATGCTGAGACAAACATATTATCGGTTTTTGATTTATGAGCAAAAATATCATTATCTTTTCGGTACTCTTTATCACTGCTGTGATATGTTACTCCGAACAACATTGATGCTACGCCATCAAAACGATTTTGGTTCCCATGTGTATAGGTTTTATTATAGAACGACATACGAGGTTCCATAAATAAATCAACAGTTGGAGATACTCGGAATGCTCCTTGTAATCCAATTCCCAATCCTCCGGCTAATTTCCAACCTGTATCTTCATATTTTGTAGCAGCCAACTCAAGACCAAATGTTCCTATCAATTTGAATATACGTCTTTCGTTGTAGCCGCCAAATAGATTGCTGTAATTTACCAAATAATCTACGCGTCCTACTCCATTTATCAGTTTGCTTGTTTTAGATACACTACCATCTTCTGGATAATATGGAGAAAATCCTGCTAATGCTGATAGTCTTATTCCTTGAACATCGTCAAACCAACCACCAAATCCTAACATACCACTAAAGCCTGCATAATTTCGATCTTTGATATCCATCAATCGTGAAGTTATTCGTTGCACTCCAAAACCTGTAGTAAAGAATAGATTGTCTTTAAATGGTGTTTTGACACGTTCCACAGTTTTGCGTTTTTCATCGGGGACCATATTGTATGTTACTCCGACTGTTACCTCTGGTATCAAATCGAATTTACGATCTTGCCACTTTTCTTGCGAATTATATGAGTCACTAGCTAATGTTACCTTTGGTTCAAAATATAAATCAACTAATGGAGATAACGTAAAATTACCTTGAAATCCTAATGATGCACCAAACAAGTTATTTCCATCACCATATTTAAATGAACGCTTATATGTCAACCCTGCAATTCCATAGAATTCAAATAGACGATCAGGATTGTAGCCTCTCGCAAATGCACTGATGTTTGCCAAATAATCCACATTAAAGCCAAACAAACCGTATGTCTCCCATCCTCTATCATATAGAAATGACATATCTAATCCAAATCGTGCTCCAATTACAGGAGTAAACCACTTTCCTACATAGTAACGAATTGAAGGACCTACTTCTAATCCTGGTTTTTCATTCAATGAGTTAAATTGCGCTCCTGCTGCAACACTTATAAATGTATGATCTTTGAGTTTTGGATTATCAAATTTTTCAAGTTTGGGTCGTTTTTGCAAACGATAATCCAACGCATTCAATTGGGCATACGACTCTGATGTGGCAATTATCATTGCCACAATTATTATGAGGATATGACGCAACCCTAACCTATTATATATATGTATCTTTTTCATCTCTACAACAAATCTTTTACATCTGCATCAACTTCAGCTATCTCCCGCAACGACGGATCCATCTCTAATGCCGTCTCTAAATAGTCAATGGCCTCTACTACCATATCCAATCGGTTTGTTATTATAGCCTTTACATATAGTATTCGTGCCGAATCATCTGGCAACTCTTGTGCCTTCTCCCATGCTTCATCGTTTCGCTTCATAGCAAGAAGTATTAATACTTCGTTGATACCTCCTTCTCCCGCAAATTGAGTTAAAGCCTCTTCATAATTTCCGTTTAATAGACGTGTTACAGATTTTACATATTCTGTAGTTTCAGATTGTGGCATCAACGATGCTATTGAATCGGCTGTAGTATATTGCCACTTATCTAACGATGCGACAATTTGATTTACCAATACCTCCTCAGGTGCACCGTCTTTTATGAATTGCTTCAATATCTCAGGATTTGATCGTCCTTGACGTATATATAAAGCTGCTAAATTATTTGCAGCCAACATAAACTTGGGATAAACTGATATGGCTTGAGAATATAGTTTTTCGCGTTCTACATCATCTTTTGCCATTTGGAACATTCTATAAAAATCGTAACGTGATAGTTGTGTATAATTTTGCTCATACATTTCAACTATCTCTTCATCGGTCAATACACGATATAAAGAATATCCAAAATCATACTCTACTCTTCTTAACTCTGTTAAATATGGAACTATTACAGAACGATAGTATGACAGTTTTCTGATTTTATTAAATTGCGAATTTAAACTGTTAGGATATTTATCTATTATAGCTTGTAATTCTGCAGCTTTTGAATTTAGCGAATCACGCTTCAACATCTCCACAACTGGTTGCCAATTTTCAACCTTAGATTGTGATTCTACCTTTAAGAACTCTTTTGTTGAAGGACTTATATATGATAATATTGTATTGCGCGCTGTTCGCATACGTTCATCAGCTAATTTTACGTTTTTATTGTAATCTCCCTCTGGTGACGATATTCCGTATATAGACATTGACTCCAATTTTGCATCAGGGTCTTGCTCTAAATATTTGATGCGATTCTCTAATTTCTTTAACTCCTCAAGATTATGTTTGTCCTTCGCGTCAATTGCTGCTTTTCCTGGTAAAAAAGTCAAATGAACCTCTCCTTTATCATTTCTTAATGATAATTCTGGTTTAGGTATATATATTGAGTCTGTTAAATCTCTTGCTCCTATTTGATAATCAAAGAAACGTAAAGGATTTACTGTTCCTTTAGCAATTACCATTGTATCTACTTTTATGATTTTATGATAATCTTCTACCGACAAAAAGACATCAGAACGATAATCATCTCGATTATTTTCAATGTATGTAGAATCGTGATATGTGATTATCTCTCCTTGTCGAGACATTTGGCTTTTTTGTATGTATGGTGATAATGTATCTCTTTTTAAATCAAAGCCATACATACGCTCTTGTGTAAGAGTATATTCTCTTCCGTCAGAAACTACAGGACGAAGATATACAACTTTTCCTCGTGTCACATTGTATATTGTTGGCTGTACCACCAATCTGTGATCTAATGCCATTAGCTCTTTGGGTACTTTAAAGCGTGTGCGTAAATGGAAATAGTTTCCAACAATCTCTATCTCTGATGGCTCAAAGACAACATTCCCCATCAAACTTGCTGTTACAGTAATCTCAGCCATCTCTGTAGCTACTGATTGTAACTCAACATCTATTTGCACTCGTCCCTTTACCTTCTCTTTCTTTTCAGTGTATCCCATACATGAAAAAGAGATTGTTGCATTAGGGGCTAATACAATTGAGTATTTACCATCTTCATCGGTTAATCCTAAAACTCTTTGACGACCTAAATCCTTTATTGATACTCCTGGTATTCGTTCTCCATTATTTCCTCTAACTACTCCAGATACACGAATATTTTGTGCACTCAATTCTATTGGCAACATCACCATAAATGTTGCTATCAAGAGAAATATTTTAGTTGTCTTCTTCATCTGTTCTTGTTTTTGTTAGAATATAACATACGAAACTGTTACTCCTAATTTTATTGGGACAACACCCCAGCTGTTTGCATTGTTTTTTGAAGGATAAGTTGCTCCTTCGTTGTATTTTCGTTCGAATCTATATATTGCTCCTATACCGGCCGTCAATTCTAAATTCCATCTTTTAGTCAAAACAAAATCATAACCGTAGGTAAATCCTCCTCCTATAGCCTGTCCGTCGTGGCAAACACTTTTATTCATCATATCATAATCGATATACAAAAGTGTAAAACCTAAAAAGTGTTGTGCCATTGGACGTTGAAACCAATATCTTAATTCTGGTTGAATTCTTAAATGATCAAATTTTGCATTTGTAAATGGTACCCACTCATTAAATGATGCTGACAAATCAAGCGACATATTGTGAGAAACAACAAATTCTGCCGAAATATTAGGAGATATAGTAGCCCACTCTAATGCATTCGTCTTTACAGCTATCTTTTGAGAATATCCAGACAATGGCAATAATACCATAATTGATACAAGGATTATTCCTCTTTTACTTTTTAAAAGACGTAACAAAAAGAAAAATAAACCTTTAGAATATATTTTCATATCGCTTTTACAATCTTAATTTATAGATACTTAGCCTATTACAGCACATTACACAAAACACGTCCGCAAAGATACTGTTTTTTTATTAAAATTACAATAATATTTTAAACAAATA
>JAZONU010000343.1:0-1402 GCA_045654605.1 Candidatus Caccoplasma sp.
GGATGAATCGTTAGGTGCTGCCGGATATAGTGTTAACTTTGAATTTAAATATATTGAATGTGAAAATCCTGAATTTTCTGCAAAATCAGATGTAGATGGAATTGGGAATTGGGTCGTAAACGATAGTGAACTGCCATCAACTACTAGTGCATCTGTTGCTAATAGCAGAAAACTAAGAGTTGATTTTAGTATTAATAGAGGTAATATAGAAAGCAATCCAGACTTTTATGGTGTTAATCAATATCAAGGCACTTTAAAACATGAAATAGGACATATTTTTGGATTATACGATCGAGATCCCAAAGCAAATAATCCTGCCCCATATATACCAAAGGATCTTATGACTTATGATCAAGGTAGAGGAAACGCAGTAGAACCTTTTAAACGTATTTGGAGATCTGTAGGATTAAATAATGTTGGAACAAGAAGAGTATTAATTAACAAAGACAATAGAGAGATTAAACAATGAAACGTAAAAACAAAATACTATCAATGTTTTTTTTACTAATAATGGCAGTAACTTCATTGATACCTATTTATGCACAATCTGATAGCAAGCAGAGCATTCGTTATTTACTGCAGAAAATA
Organism: Candidatus Caccoplasma sp.; assembly: GCA_045654605.1. Classification (GTDB taxonomy): domain Bacteria; phylum Bacteroidota; class Bacteroidia; order Bacteroidales; family G3-4614; genus Caccoplasma_A. Next base: position 589 of record JAZONU010000343.1, read on the forward strand.
GAGCCTCCAAAAATAGTATATTATATATCATTTAAACATGGTTATACAATCCCTTTACCTGAAGCTTATCATGTGGTTGATGAGACTACTTTGTTAGACTTTTTTGAACAAGATACGGTAGATTATAATCGTGCTACTATGCTGTGCGACCCGGGTGGAATGAGTATGTTTTCAGATAGTGCCGTAACAAGACAATCCATACGATTCAGCAGAATAGAAGATATTTTATTTTTAGATGATTCAGAGATTTATATTATAGGAGATGAGAAGTATGTAATTAGAAAAATTAAATACGCATATTTTGACAATTCTCAGGTAAAAGTATATCTCAAGGGAGGGAGTTATTATATGTGGGATGATATAACGGACGAAGATGTAAAAGTACTTCAAGCAACGTACGATGTCAGCGAACTTTATGATATAGATTACTATCAATGTTATTACCACTTAATGGAAGTTTTACCAACGCCACCACAGATACAGAAATATTTATGGAAAAGGTTGTATCAAGTAGCTTTTGACTTGGATGAGAAAGGTTTAATGTTCGAACGTATGGTTTTGATGAAGTATTTTTCTCTTAAGGCTAAGTATTATGACGATCTTATAAACAATTTTGATAAGTATAAATAATAATTTAGACTTCATAATATGTATCAAAACTATATAAAATATAACGCTGAAACACCTCCAAAATACCCCCAAACTTTTACCGGGAAAGAAAGAGACTCAGAGACAGGCTTTTCCTACTTCGGAGCACGCTATTACGATTCGGATGTTTTGACAGGTTGGTTGAGCGTGGATCCTATGGCGGATA
>JAZONU010000344.1:0-4132 GCA_045654605.1 Candidatus Caccoplasma sp.
CCTTTCGTATAGTTATTATTTTAATTTCATTTTCTGCTGCAATTTTTTCTAATTCAATAAGATTGTCTTCATTTTTTAGAATTTCAGAGTAAATCTTATTTGTTGCATGTAGTTTAGTAGCATCATAGTTATCATTAATAAAGTTGCTTGGATTAAATATCTTTGAAAGTTTTTCAAAGATCTCTTTTGTCGGGAATTTAATGTTTAACTCTTTTATGGCAACATTCCTCAATCTTATTAATTCAGACATATTGTCTTTATTCTGTTCCAGTTGGGAATATATTGAGTTTGAAATATCAACTTTTTTAGAATCGTATGGATTAATATAATTTGAGGGATTGCATTTATTTTTTAATTCATTGAATAGGCATGAATAATCAAGTTCAATACTTGTTTGTGAATTAGATTTTAATGTAATAGAAGACTCCTTTGCAATATTTCGTTGTTCTTCTTTTATTCTCTTTTTAAATGCTTTTTTTTGTTGACGTTTATTCCAAAAGTATATAGCAATCCCAAGCACTATAGTCTGCATTGTTGCTAAAAAAAATATTTCTCCAGGATCTTTGCCTCTGTATAAATGTAGTAATATATATAAAATATGATTATGATACAACATTGTAATCTTTAATTAGTTTGTGACTTCTACTTCTTAAACTTAGTATTTACATCGTTAAAGATTTGACGCAAACGATTTTCATCACCTTTTTTGCAAATCAGTAGAACATCGTCAGAATCGGCAATGATAAAATTATCCAATCCTTCGATTACTGCCAATTTACCAGGCTTAACAGATATGATGTTTTTAGAACTATCATATATAAGGGTGTTTCCAAGATCGGCATTGCCTCTGTGATCTTTCCTTGAAATATCGTAGAGTGAATCCCATGTTCCTATATCACTCCAGCCAAACTCGGCACAAAGTACATATACATTCTTTGCCTTCTCCATTAAGGCAAAGTCTATTGATATGTTTGGTAGAGTTGGGAAAGTTTCCTCTATAAACTCAGCCTCTTTGGGTGTATTAAATAACTCTTTTGCCTCTTCAAAACGAGTGGTGATTTCGGGAATATGTCGTTGTAACGCCTCTTTTATAACATTGGTACGCCAAATGAATATACCGGAGTTCCAGAAAAATTCTCCACTCTCAACAAAGACTTCTGCTAACTCTCTATTTGGTTTCTCGGTAAATGTTTTAACCTCGTTTACTACATCCTCTACTTTGTCGGTAATTTGTATATAACCATATCCTGTTTCAGGACGTGTTGGTTTTATTCCTATCGTAAGCAGAGCATCATGGTTTTCTGCAAATGCCATAGCCTTTTCTACTGCAGAGCAGAACGCCTCTTTGCGAAGGATTAAGTGGTCGCAAGGGGCAAATACCAATACTGCATCTTTAGAGATGTTTGCCATGTGATATGTGGCATATGCTATACATGGAGCTGTATTTTTTCTGGTAGGCTCGCATAAGATATTTTCATCTGCAATCTCAATCTGACCCTTTACTATATCTCTATATTTATTATTGGTTGAAACAAAGATATTTTCTTTTGGGAATAACGATAGATATCGTTCGTATGTGGTTTGTAACAGAGTTCTACCTGTTCCCAAAAAATCGAGAAATTGTTTTGGCATTTCAGGACGAGATACAGGCCAGAATCGGCTTCCAATACCTCCTGCCATTATAACGCAATATCGTTCCATAGTATATATGTTTTTCTCTATTCAAATAGTTATGTCTCTACCACAAATATAAAACTATTCTTTGGCAATAAAAAGAATTTTAAGTTTTTTATCCTTAACAAAAATGCAATTGAGTAATTTCTCTTTTATATAACACTATTGTATATTTTTAGTTTTTTACTCAACTTTGCACCCTAAAAGAAAAAAGAACATAGTAATATATATAAGATGGAAAACAAGAAGAGAATTTCTGATTATTTAGTATATATCACTTCGTTTGTGATAATAGTGATATGGGGATGCACATTTGTGCAAACCAAGTTGCTGATAAATTCAGGCTTACGTCCCGATGAGATTTTCTTGTTCCGTTTTATTCTTGCATACCTTCTTATATTACCTCTATCGAGCAAGAAACTCTTTATGAATAATTTAAAAGATGAATTTCTCGCTTTGTTGTTAGGTGTAACCGGAGGCTCGTTATATTTTATTACAGAAAATTATGCTATCGCTTATGGGTATTGCTCAAATGTGGCACTAATAGTATGCCTTACCCCAATTATAACAAATTTTATTGTGGGTGCATTCTATCCAAGCGAACGTACTTCGCGGACTGGATTGTTAGGTTCGTTTATAGCCTTTTTAGGTATGGCGTTGGTGGTATTTAATGGAAATTTTATACTTAAACTCTCTCCTATGGGAGATTTGTTGGCTCTGGCAGCATGTCTTTGTTGGGCATTCTATTCTCTTATTATAAAAAGATTACAGAGTAGCTACTCCAACATGCTTATAACTCGCAAAGTTTTTGGATATGGATTGTTGACCATTATACCATGGCTTTTGTCGCGTGGTGTCAATTATGATATATTACTATCGGGTGGAGCAGTTGTGTGGGGTAATATCCTTTTTTTAGGATGTGTTGCTTCAATGCTATGCTTTATGGGCTGGAACTGGTGCATGAAGAGAATAGGTACTGTGAGAGCAACTAATTTCCTTTACCTAAACCCTGTTGTTGCTGTAATAACTTCTGCTATATTTTTAGGAGAGAAAATTACAGGGTTGGCTATGGTAGGAGCAGCTCTTATTTTGTGTGGACTCTTCTTTATTAGCAGAACTCATAAGAGATAATTTTTAATAATCTCGCCATACTCAATTACATATCTATCATAGTTTATAACAAAAAAAAGCAATCGAGTTGCATTAACCCGATTGCTTTATCTAAAAAGTGAGAACTCTAATTATTTCACAATTAACTTTTGTGTCTCAGAAATTCCTTTTCCCTCAACTTTTACAATGTAGTTTCCTTTGTTTACATTACAGTTGAAAGGAACATCAATTGAATCGCTCTCTTTATTAACTTTTATGTTTTCGATTTGTTGCCCCAAAGTCGAGAAAACCATAAGGTTAATTTCTCCTCTTGCAGCACCGTTTATTTGAACGGTGAAGGTTCCCTCGTTGGGGTTGGGAAAAACCTTTACATTTCCCTCCTTTACACTCTCGCTTATTGCTGGTCTTAAGCCTGTAACCTCAGATTTAAGTTGACCATTTTCTAATGTAATTTTATATTGCTCACCTTTTACTGTTGGGAATGACATTGTTTTACCAGCATAGCGTATGCGACACTCTTCGCCCATGTTTGATGTTACTAATGCGTAATCCAATGCGTTGTTTGCATAGTAGATATCTACGGTGAAGTTACCGCGGGCAAGAAGTCCTGTAATTGAACCCTCTTTCCATGTTGATGGTAGTGCAGGAAGTACATACAATGTATCCATTTGACTTTGCAAGAACAATTCAGAGATACCTGCGGTTCCTCCAAAGTTACCATCAATTTGGAATGGTGGGTGTGTATCCCACATGTTGTCAAGAGTTCCCTCTTTCAATAGGTTCTTGAATAGAGTGTATGCGTGGTCTCCATCTTGAAGACGTGCCCAGTGGTTAAGTTTCCATCCCATACTCCATCCTGTTGCAGCATCGCCACGTTGACGAAGTGTCTCTTTACAAGCCTCTGCCAATTCAGGAGTTGTTATTGGGTTGACTGTGCTACCTGGGTGCAAACCAAATAGGTGGTTTGTGTGACGGTGTTGGTCACCGTATGGGTCAATATCTTTGTACCACTCTTGAAGTTGTCCGTAACGGCCAATTTGGTAGGGATACATATTGTTTAGTTTCTCTTTCCATTCAGCAACCAAGTCTGCATCTTTGCCTAGAATTTCGGCAGATTTGATAGCCTCAATCAATACTTCACGAGTAACGGCATTGGCGTATGTTGCTCCAAGGTCGCAAGTACCATGCTCGGGAGAGTATGAAGGAGCCGATGTGTAAGAACCGTTAGCGTAGTATAGTAGGTCAGATACAAAGTTTGCACTTGATTTGATAATGTCGTAACCAACCTCTTCCAACCACTCTTTATCGCGAGTATAGTCGTAGTACTCCCAAATTTGAGTAGTCAACC
>JAZONU010000345.1:0-1778 GCA_045654605.1 Candidatus Caccoplasma sp.
CATATTGCAAAACTATATTAGTTTTTAGTTCTTAGTTTATAGTAAATATTTTGTACTTTTACGCAATCAAATTAATAAGTATGAAAAAATATATCATTTCAATATTGTGCGTTTTGTTTGCACTACCAATATTTGCACAAGATTTACTTCAAGTCCATAAAAAAGATGGTTCAATAGTCTCTATACCATTAAGCGAGGTTGATAGCGTAAAGTTTAAAAGAGTACCCGTTATAAAGGTAAATTCAATTTCTCTTAACAGAACAGCAATAGGATTGTTGCAAGGAAATACTTATACACTACAAGCAACTATTGATTATGAGGGCGTTACACCTGTAATTTCGTGGAGTTCGTCAAGCCCGGAAATAGCCTCTGTTGATGACAATGGAAATATAATGCCTTTAAAAGCAGGGTCGGCAACCATTACTGCAAAAGCAGGAGAAAAAGAGGCACAATGTGCCATAACCGTAGTGGCAAACGGAGAGTCGGTTTATCGACATGGATATTCCGAACTTAGCGATTCAGACAAAGCAATATACAACTATATGTTGAAACAGATATTGGCATTTGAAAGCAACTCAAAAACATATTCCGATATATATCACCGAGTATATCTCGATTTCTATTCGCAAGGAATAACCTCTATCGACCAAAACAAGGTAATGAAACTCACAAACCTAATCATAAAAGATGTTCCCGAGGCGTATGTATTGGTAAACTATATCTATCGTTACGACTACAGCAATTATCAATACTACTTGCGAGTAGTAAATTCTTGCACTCCCGAAGGATATGCTTCGGAAATGGCTCAAATATATGCTGCGTGCGATAATATTACACAAAACATCACCCCCACAACAACCCAGTTCGAAAAAGCAAAAATTATACACGACGGCTATATCGATTGGGCAGATTACGGAGGCGTAAGCAATGCTAATTGCGGAAACATAACAGGAGCATTTATCACTAAAAAAGCAGTGTGCGAAGGATTTTCACGAGCATACCTGATGTTATGCCAAAGAGTGGGGTTGAAGGGTATATATGTAACAGGAGCTATGAATACATCAACAACAGAGGAGTCATGGGGTAACCACGCTTGGAACATTGCCGAGGTAGATGGCTCGTGGTATATGGTAGATATAACAGCCGACGGTGGATTTGCAGGAATGTGTGGATATAGCGGATTCTTAACAGGAACAGAAACCTTCTCCGATAGTTATAAATATGAAAGTACTTCGGGCAGTAACGAAAACATAGGCAATGTAGCATACACAGCATTGCCCGTAGTATCAACAACCGACTACGATTGGGCGGAGAGACCTTAGCTTTTAGTTGTTAGCTATTAGTTGTTAGCTGTCAGCTATCAGTTGTTGGACTAATTGGTCTAATTTGACTAATTAGCCTAATCAACAATACTCAAACAAGTTTGGTCCTGCTCGACCCCGTCGCACAGAGCACTGTGCTCCCCATTTTAAGGCACAAATTGACATTTAGTCAATTTTAATTACTTTGTAATTACCTTAAAATGCGCTTACTCGCAAAATTTCTCATTTTTCATTCATCACTCCTCATTCCTAATTTCTAATTATTGCTAACAACTAACAACTAACAACTAACAACTATGGCATAACCATGAACTAATTTAAAAAAAATAATTTCCTCTAAAGTTTGGCGAAAAATATAATATTCATTAATTTTGTACCTTGTATGGGGGAGTTTGTTTGAACAAATAGACTTTCTCGTTCATTAAAGTAAAAGGCAATTTTTTAATTAAGCTTAAT
>JAZONU010000346.1:0-2322 GCA_045654605.1 Candidatus Caccoplasma sp.
TGATTACAGCATTTGATGAGATAGTTGCTCCAGATATTGCATCAACCCTTTTTTGTATTGCTTCCTCTGGAGTTAATCCAATCCATTGAGAATATAGCCTCTTTTTTTCGAGAGTTTTAAAGAATCTGGGAGATTCTGAGTTTTTTAATGGAATAACTTTTGAGATATAACCATCTGGCGTAATATGAATTTCTAAAGGAGTGCTTCCTGAGTATCCTTTAATACCAGTAACAATTTTTGATGTATTTATAATTAGAGTATCATTGTTGTAGGTTAAATTCTCAAAACTCTTCTCATTGTTTTCATCAATTGATATTCCCAAAATTTGATTATCTCTATTTATGGCAATAATAGAGATTATAAATATGGTTACGAGTAATGATGACAATTGTGTTAATTTAGTAATAGCAGAGTCAGATAATTTCATTTTAAAAAAATAGATTTTTGTTTTACAAAGGTAGTATAAAATAAACAAAAAAGGTGGCTGATTTAATCAACCACCTTTACAATATTTATTAGGTACATTATTTACCAATTATTGTAACCGAACCTTTTTTAAGACCTTTTGCTGTAGCTTCAAGGGTAATGGTTCCTGGAGTCTCATCTGATGCAACAATAGCAGTCATCATACCATTAAATACTTTCATAGTTGGTTTTTGGAATGATTCAAGAGATGTAGGATCTCCATTCGCTCCTGCAACATATACGCCATTACCTTTAACTTTAAAACTTATTTGATTTGCAGCAATTGGGCAAAGATTACCATTCTTGTCAACAACTTTTACGGTAACAAAAGATAGGTCTTTACCGTCTGCAGTAATTTCAGTTCTGTCAGGAATTAACTCTATCTTGTAAGGGTTTCCAGCAGTTTTAATCTCTTTTTCTGCAACAGCCTTGCCATTATCATCGTATGCTACAACTTTAACACTACCTGGTTCGTATTTGGTATCCATCCACATTAAGCGATAACGAGTTAAGCGTTTCAAATCGGCAGTTGAAATAGAGTCGGCACTATTGTAAACATTAACACTCATATCTTTTGTGCGTTTACCTTGACTTTTGCCATTAATAAATAGCTCAGCTGTTGGGTAGTTTGTATAAACGAATATAGGAGTCACCTCTCCTTCTCTACCCTGCCAATTCCAGTGAGGCAATATATGAAGAGTCTCTTCATCTTTATTCCAATGGCTACGATATAGGAAGTATCTATCTTTTGGTAATCCTGCAAGGTCAATTATACCAAATAAAGAAGAGTGGCTTGGCCAATCAGAATAGTATGGAGTAGGTTCACCTAAATAATCAAATCCGGTCCAAACGAACTCTCCAATACAGTAAGGTAAGTCATCGTGTTGAATCCAGTCATCTTCAGGCAGGTTTGACCATCCGCAATGTTCAACATCGTATGATGATGCTTGATGATCCTCATATTTGTGCATTGAACGACGAACAACAGGGAATTTATAAACTCCACGAGAACTTAAAGTTGAAGCAGTTTCGCTACCAAGAATTATTTGTTGTGGAAGTTTGCTGTAATTCTCAATATATTTATGAGGACGATAATTAAATCCGGCAACATCCATTGTAGCTGCCATATTGTTGTTTACTACAGCATCCGGAGCATCCATACCTTGAGTAACAGGGCGAGTTGGGTCTTCTCTGTGGCAGATATCTTGTAACATTCTTGAAAGTTTTGGGCCTTGTTCTGGTTTCCATTGGTCGGGAACCTCATTACCAATACACCACATAACCACACTGGGGCTATTTCGGAATTGGTGAATTAAGTTTACAAGATCTTTTTCAACCCACTCATCCCACATTGTATTGTATCCATTTTTAACTTTAGGAGTTACCCACTCGTCAAACGACTCAAGCATTAACATCATACCCATTTCATCACAAGCTTTTACAAGCTCGGGAGCTGGCATATTGTGAGATGTACGAATTGCATTACATCCCATATCCTTTAAGATACGAACTTGACGACGAATACCTGCTTCATTTGCTATACCACCAAGAGGACCTAAATCGTGGTGGTTACATACTCCTTTAAATTGTGTACGTTCACCATTCAAATAAAATCCTTTATTTGGGATTATCTTAATTGTTCTAAAACCAAAAGTAGTAGAGTATTCATCTTTTAGAACGCTACCCTCATATATTTTTGATTCAGCTGTGTAAAGTACAGGATTATCTAATGTCCATAATTTAGGAGATTCAACTACTAAATTTTGTTCAAACAATCCTCCGTCAAATAGAGAGCCATGTTTGTCATTTGATGCTACGATATTTCCGTCAGCATCTTTAATGATAGTTTTAATTTTG
>JAZONU010000347.1:0-9044 GCA_045654605.1 Candidatus Caccoplasma sp.
GGTATAACTTCGTATATGCAATATTGATTATAGTATTCACCTATTTCTAACGAGCGACTACTACGGTACCAAATCAAATGGCAGAGGATATGAAACGCAATAATGGATTTATTCCAGGAATAAAACCAGGAAAGAAAACAGCAGAATACATCGATTCAATAATGTCTCGAATAACATTACCCGGATCATTGTTCTTGGCGTTAGTGGCAATTATGCCTGCATTTGCACGCATAATAGGCGTTTCAGGAGAGTTTGCACAATTCTTCGGAGGAACATCACTACTAATCCTTGTAGGAGTAATCTTGGATACACTACAACAAGTAGAGAGCCACTTGATGATGCATCACTATGATGGATTATTGAAATCAGGAAGAATTAAAGGACGTCAAGGTTCTGTATCTGCATATTAGACGAAGTAGGATAAAATGATTTATCTTAAAACAGACGAAGAGATAGAGTTAATCAGGGATAGTAACCTGTTATTAGCACGAACCATGGGTGAAATAGCCAAATGGGTTGCACCAGGAGTTACTACCCTAAAACTCGACTCAATAGCCGAACAATATATCAGAGACAATGGTGGAGTACCAAGTTGTTTAGGGTATAGCGGTTACCCAAATTCGATATGTGCATCCGTAAACGAGCAAGTCGTACACGGAATACCATCAAACAAAGAGTTGAGAGATGGAGACATAGTATCGATTGACTTTTGCGTATTAAAAAACGGTTTTCATTCCGACTCAACATATACCTTTCCGGTAGGAGAAGTAAGCTACGAAGTACGTCGCTTATTAAAAACCACCAAAGAATCGCTATATGTGGGAATAGAACAGGCAGTAGAAGGGAAACGTGTAGGAGATATCAGTAACGCAATACAAACCTATTGCGAGAAACGAGGATACTCGTTAGTTCGTGAGATGTGCGGACATGGTATTGGAAGAGAAATGCACGAAGCACCAGAAGTCCCCAATTTTGGACGAAGAGGTTGCGGTCCCATACTACGTTCAGGAATGGTAATAGCAATAGAGCCGATGGTGAATATGGGTTCACGCAATATAGTAATAGAGCGTGATGGATGGACAGCCAGAACACGCGATCGCAAACCCGCAGCACACTACGAGTTATGTGTAGCAGTACGAGAAGGCGCCCCCGACATATTATCAACCTTCAAATATGTAGAAGAAGTTTTAGGAGATAAATTCATTTAATAAATAAAAACTTATGGCAAAACAAGCAGCAATAGAACAAGACGGAACAATAGTTGAAGCATTGTCTAATGCTATGTTCAGGGTTGAGTTAGAGAATGGACACGAAATAACAGCCCATATCTCAGGAAAGATGCGCATGCATTATATAAGAATACTACCCGGCGACAAAGTACGAGTAGAGATGTCACCCTACGATTTGTCAAAGGGACGTATAGCGTTTAGATATAAATAAAAAAACGAAATAAGAAAATGAAAGTAAGAGCATCATTAAAAAAGCGCACACCGGAGTGTAAAATAGTTAGACGCAACGGAAAGTTGTATGTAATTAACAAGAAAAATCCAAAGTATATACAACGTCAAGGATAATTTTATTATCTTTGCAAAATATTTATCAGTTATAATTTATGGCAGTAAGAATCGTCGGTGTTGACCTACCGCAAAATAAAAGAGGTGAAATCGCTTTGACCTACATATTCGGTATAGGTCGTAGCGCGTCAAAAACCATCTTGGAGAAAGCTGGAATTGACAAAAACATTAAAGTAAAAGATTGGACAGACGACCAAGCAGCAAAAGTTCGTGAGATAATTGGTGCAGAGTACAAAGTAGAAGGAGATCTTCGTACAGAAGTACAACTAAACATCAAACGATTGATGGATATTGGTTGTTATCGTGGTGTACGTCATCGTAACGGACTTCCCGTTCGTGGACAAAGTACTAAAAACAATGCCCGCACTCGTAAGGGTAAAAAGAAAACCGTTGCAAACAAGAAAAAAGCTACTAAATAATAAGTAAGTATGGCAAAAAAAACAGTCGCAGTAAAGAAGAGAAAAGTACATGTAGGCGTTGTGGGACAAGCTCACATCCACTCTTCGTTTAACAACATCATCGTCTCAATAGCCAATGAGGATGGACAAGTAATCTCTTGGTCTTCAGCAGGTAAAATGGGATTTAGAGGATCAAAGAAAAATACTCCTTATGCAGCACAAATGGCAGCTCAAGACTGCGGAAAAGTTGCATTTGATTTAGGTCTTCGTAAAGTAAAAGCATACGTTAAAGGCCCAGGTAATGGTCGTGAATCAGCAATCCGTACAATTGCACAATTAGGCATTGACGTAATTGAGATTATAGACGTAACTCCATTGCCACACAATGGATGTCGTCCTCCAAAAAGAAGAAGAGTATAAGAGTATTATTAACAGTATTTTTTGAGACACCATCACAAGATGAAATAAAGATTGCTTTATCTAATCCTCTCGCAATCGCGGCTGCATCTTAATGGTTAAGCTCAAGAAAACGTAAATTAAAAAAGTTAAAAATGGCAAGATATACAGGACCTAAATCAAGAATTGCACGTAAATTCGGAGAAGCAATTTTTGGAGCAGACAAAGTGTTGTCAAAGAAGAACTATCCTCCAGGACAACACGGACAAAACAAAAGAAGAAAAACTTCTGAGTACGGAACTCAACTTGCAGAGAAGCAAAAAGCAAAATACACTTACGGTGTATTAGAGCGTCAGTTCCGCATTCTATTTGAAAAAGCATCACGCACAAAAGGTATTACCGGTGAGGTATTACTACAATTATTAGAGTCTCGTCTCGATAACGTAGTATATCGTTTAGGTATAGCACCTACACGTGCAGCAGCTCGTCAATTGGTATCACACCGTCACATCGTTGTAGATGGAAAAGTAGTAAACATTCCATCATACCAATTAAAACCAGGACAAGTAGTAGGTGTTCGTGAGAAATCAAAATCTTTGGAGAACATAACCGATTCACTTGCAGGATTCAACCATAGCAAATATTCATGGATTGAGTGGGATGAGGCATCAAAAAGCGGAAAATATCTTAACATTCCTGAGAGAGCAGATATCCCTGAAAATATCAAAGAGCAATTAATCGTTGAGTTGTACTCTAAACAATAATAAGAATTATGGCGATATTAGCATTTCAAAAACCCGAAGAGGTAGTCATGGTAGAGGCTACACAGTTCTTTGGAAAATTCGAATTCCGTCCTTTGGAGCCTGGCTACGGTGTTACAGTAGGCAATGCGTTACGCCGTATTCTCCTCTCTTCATTAGAGGGATTTGCAATCACCTCAATACGCATTGAGGGAGTTGATCATGAGTTTGCAACCATACCCGGAGTATTAGAGGATGTATCAAACATCATCTTAAACCTAAAAAAGGTACGTTTAAAAAGAATCGTTGAAGATGTAGAGACTGAAAAAGTATCATTAACATGTTCAGGTTCAGAATTTAAAGCCGGAGATATAAGCAACGCCTTATCAAGCTTTGAGGTATTAAATCCAGAGTTGGTAATATGTCATCTTGATTCAAGTGCAAAATTCAATATTGAGTTAAACATCAATAAAGGACGTGGATACGTTCCTGCAGAGGAGAATGCACAACCTACCGATGCAGTAGATGTAATAGCAATAGACTCAATATACACACCAATCAGAAATGTTAAGTACTATTACGATCCATATCGTGTAGAGCAAAAAACAGACTATGAGAAATTGACACTTGAGATTTCGACCGACGGATCAATACATCCCAAAGATGCATTAAAAGAGGCAGCAAAAATTCTAATACATCACTTTATGATGTTCTCTGATGAGAAGATAACATTAGAGTCTTCAGATGGCGATGGAAACGAAGAATTTGATGAAGAGGTATTGCATATGCGTCAATTGTTGAAGAGCCGTTTAACAGATATGGATTTATCAGTTCGTGCATTAAACTGCTTGAAATCAGCAGATGTTGAAACATTAGCTGAATTGGTAGTCTTCAACAAAAACGACCTATTAAAATTCCGAAACTTCGGTAAAAAATCACTAAACGAGTTAGATGACCTTTTGGCAGGATTAAACCTATCTTTCGGAATGGACATCTCTAAATATAAATTAGATAAAGAATAACAACGATGAGACATAATAAAAAATTCAACCACTTGAGCAGAACAGCTTCTCACAGAGCAGCCATGTTGTCAAACATGACTTGTTCATTGATAATGCACAAGCGTATCTTCACAACTTTGGCAAAAGCTAAAGCATTAAGAGTATATGCAGAGCCTATCATCAACAAGGCAAAAGAGGACACAACAGCATCTCGCCGTGTAGTATTTAGCTACTTACAAGATAAGAACGCTGTTAAAGAGCTTTTCGGAGATATAGCTACAAAAATAGCAGAACGTAACGGAGGATACACTCGTATCATCAAAACAGGAACACGTCTTGGAGATGGAGCAAAAACTTGTTTTATTGAGTTAGTAGACTACAACGAGAACATGCTTAAAGAGAAAACAGCTAAAAAAGCAACTCGTACACGTCGTTCAAAAAAGAGTGCAGCAGTAGAAGCTCCAGTAGCAGAGGCACCAGTTGCTGAAACACCTGCAACAGAGGCACCAGCTGCTGAATAATATAGATAGCAAACAATCTATATATAGAAAAAAGAGAACGGTTAACCGTTCTCTTTTTTGTTTATCTAATATTATAAAGCTCTTACGATTTTAATACCTATATGATGTTTAAATTTAGCGAGGTATTCGCATAGAGGAAGAGGGTCAATAACCACCTTTTTTTTCCCTGATGAGGCGTGTAATAGATGAATCTCATTATTAACATAGGTAGCGAAACCAACGTGAGATATATCCAATCCCTCTATATCTGTTACAATAGCAATAATATCGCCCTCTCGTACAATTTCAGGTATTAATTTAGCCACTTTATCTTTGGGAATATAAGTGAATGGTTGAGCAGATAAAAACGTCTCAGTGGCTTTTATTTTGCTTAGGATAGTATCAGAAGTAATACCTTTGTACTTATTGGCATTAAGGCTCATAAAGTTTATTGAGCGTTGATCAGTTTCAATAAGGTTATTAGGTAAAATTTCCTCTATTATACCCATCTCTTGATTATTCAAAATCCACTCGCTGAAATAGTGTAAACGACTTGCATAGCCATTGCAGACACCATTTCGGTAGCGAATTTTTTCAAGTTCGTTAGTGAAGTTGTAGAAGCTATTATCTCCATTGTTTATGCAGTGAGTAAGGGCTGTAATGGTTTCAACAAATGTAGTACAGTCAAGCGAATCAAATCTTACAACAACTCTTTCCACGCTATCCCTATCAAGAGTACCCCCTTGATATGGAGTGCCTATAAACATTTTAGCAACCTCGGTGGGGGTTATGGGTTTGTTGTTAAATGAGTGGTTTAGGATTTCAACACACTTTGTAGAATCCTGTTTGGTATAATAAGCATTACTCTCTTTCTGGATGGAGTTACCACAAGAGAAAGAGAGTAATAATATAGAAATGAGGGAAAAATAATTCATATTATGAAATTAGAAATTATTTCTAACAACTACCCATAGGGCAACGAAGTTGACAACTAACAACTAATAACTACTTACGGTCTTCCTCAATAAACTTCAAAAGGCGTTCAACAGCCTCCTCTTCAGGAATGTTTTTCTCAATACACACTTTCCCTTTGTAAAGACTAATCTTTCCACGAGCAGCACCAACATAACCATAGTCGGCATCAGCCATCTCTCCGGGACCGTTTACAATACAGCCCATAATACCAATTTTCAAACCAACAAGGTGGGCAGTAGCCTCTTTAATGCGAGCTACGGTCTTTTGTAAATCAAATTGAGTTCTACCGCATCCGGGACATGAGATATACTCCGTTTTTGTAGTTCTTAACCGAGCAGCTTGTAAAGCAGAAAAGGCAATGGCAGTAACAGTATTATTGTCTATATTACCGTTGTTTAAAATCATAACACCGTTACCAATACCGTCAAGAAGCAGAGCTCCTAAAACTGCACCGCTCTTAACTTGTAAAGCCTCTTTATCGTTTTCGGCATATTGCAACATAAGCACAATAGGGTTGTCGCAACCATTACGGGTTAAGGTGTGAGCAACTGCTCGTAATTCACCAACCACATTAATATGGTTGCTATAAGCCAATACTGCAATGTTTTTGTTGCATTTAATAAACTCAATTACCTTCTCTGAAAGCTGAGAGTAGCATAGTTTTAAAACTAAGGGCTCTGTGCTGTTGGTATATGAGTCAATATCTTCAATCTTAATAACAGGAATATCAATATTCTCTCCGTGGCAGATGTTGTTATTAAGAGTATAGTCGGGTTTAAGAGAGTTTGAAAGAGAACACTCGCCATTGCAAATAACAATGGGGAGATTTTCTCCACCAATATTGCCGACAGCAAACGATGGACGTCGTTCCATGCTAAGATATGAGTATCCTTCGTAAGGTTTAGCTTCAATTTTAGAGTGTCCTTTTCGTGCAGTAACGTAGTTAGTCAACATAGCGGCAACAGGAACTTCGTTTTTAGGAGGTTCGCTTAACGAAACTCTGATAGTATCTCCAATACCATCACAAAGTAAAGCACCTATTCCCACA
Source organism: Candidatus Caccoplasma sp. (assembly GCA_045654605.1). Classification (GTDB taxonomy): domain Bacteria; phylum Bacteroidota; class Bacteroidia; order Bacteroidales; family G3-4614; genus Caccoplasma_A. Next base: position 6,633 of record JAZONU010000347.1, read on the forward strand.
GCCGATTTAATTCTGCCGTCCTCTCCATCACCAGCTTCGGTAACGCCAAGGTGTAAAGGATATTGCATATCCTCTTTCTCCATAGCATCAATAAGTAATCTTACCGATTTTACCATAACAACAGTATTTGAAGCCTTAATTGATAGGGCTACATTATTAAAGTTTTCGCGTTTACAAACACGTAAAAACTCCATACACGACTCTGCAATACCTTCGGGAGTATCACCATAGCGACTCATAATTCTATCAGACAATGAGCCATGATTAACACCTATTCTTAAAGCGGTGTTATGCTCTTTACAGATATTCAAAAGTTGAATAAAGCGTTCTTCCAGTCGAAAAATCTCCTCCTGGTAGCTCTCATCAGTATATTCTATTAATTTAAATACTCTTGCACTATCAGTAAAATTACCGGGGTTAATTCTTATTTTATCGGTAATCTTAGCAGCAGCATCTGCCACATTTGGATTAAAATGGATATCCGCAATAAGGGGAGTATTGTTGCCCTTACTTCTTAATGTTTCTTTGATGATAGCAAGAGCATCAACCTCAAGAATACCCTGAGTAGTTAAACGCACATAATCTGCACCAGCATCGGCAATATCCAATACCTGATTTACACTCGCCTCAACGTCACGAGTAGAGGTATCTGTCATTGATTGAATTCTTATAGGGTTATTACCACCTAAAGGAATACCACCAATATTTGTTACCGAGCTAACCCTTCTGCTATAATTGAAAATATCCATTCTTAACTCCTTGATTTAGTTGGTTTTAAATTTGTATTCAATTTTTGCAAGCTCCTCGTTCGCTTTAACAATCTTTTGAGCCAACTGAGCCTTATAAGTTTTGAATTTTGCTGCAATATTTTCGTCGTTTAACGACAACATTTGAATAGCCAAAATAGCTGCGTTCAAAGCACCGTTAATACCAACAGTAGCAACAGGAATACCGGGAGGCATTTGAACAATAGCCAAAAGGGCATCCATTCCGTCAAGAGTAGAGTTAATGGGTACACCAATAACTGGAAGTGGAGTACTTGCAGCAATAACACCGGGAAGGTGAGCAGCCATGCCGGCAGCGGCAATAATAACTTTAATGCCACGAGCTTCAGCATTTTTTGAGAACTCTTCAACCTCAACAGGAGTACGGTGAGCCGAAAGAGCATTCATTTCAAAAGGAATTTCAAACTCGTCAAGAAGCTTTGCAGCCTTCTCCATAATAGGTAGGTCAGAGGTGCTACCCATAATAATACTAACAATAGGTTTCATATCTTTGATAAGTTAATAATTTAAAATATTTATTTTATAAGAATAGCGGTATAGTAGCTCAAAGCAAAACCAATGACACCTCCCGTAATAATCTCAAAAGGAGAGTATCCTTTAAGATAAGCTCTTGAACTACCCAGCATACCTCCTAAAAGAATTGATATTGCTATAAATTCCAGCGGAATGATATTATATAGTTTAGCAGCGACAAAAACAGCACCAATATATGTTCCGTATGCTGTCATATGTCTCGATGCATTGTATTTTTTTCTTAGTATAGCAATCATTATTAACAATATTACGTTGCTAACCATAAAGCTAATCATCCATAAGGGAAGTCCAAATTTCAGCAGAACGTATGTAGCAATTATATAGCACACCCCCGTATTCAGATAGTAGTAAATATCGTTGTATTTACAATCCTCTTTTAGGTTATATTTATTCCAAACTGTTGATATATAAGGAATAATAGCTGTGATAATAAGAACAGTTCCTGCTATGAATAAAATTGGAGTAAGAGGAATAACGGGAGAGTTTGCATAGAAAATCAGGACAGCATAAATGTACGTTGGGATAAGAAAAGGAGACAAAACTCCAGAAATGATTTTAGAATAAAATTTCGTCATAGCCATTACAACTCCTTTCTTAGTCTGGCAACAGGAATGTCTGCCTGTTCTCTATATTTAGCAACAGTGCGTCTTGCAATTTTATAACCCTTATCACAAAGAATTTTGCAGAGAGCATCATCTGAATAAGGATGTCTTTTATCTTCCTCTTCAACAATATCAATTAAAATCTTTTTAATCTCTCTTGAAGAAATCTCCTCTCCATCATTGGTAAGCATACTCTCCGAGAATAGATGTTTTAGAGGAAATATTCCAAATCTGGTTTGCATATATTTACCATTGACAACCCTTGAGACGGTTGAAATATCAAATCCCGTAATATCAGCAATATCCTTTAATATCATAGGACGGAGATAATGCTCATCGCCATTTATTAAAAACTCTTTTTGTACCGATATTAATGCAGTCATTATCTTCGACAAAGTAGTTTGGCGTTGTTTAACAGCATTGATAAACCATTGAGCAGCATCCAATTTTTGTTTAACAAACAGAAGAGCATCTTGTCTCTCTTTTGTTCT
>JAZONU010000348.1:0-2020 GCA_045654605.1 Candidatus Caccoplasma sp.
TATGTAAAAGATTTGGTAAAAGCAGTATTCCTCGCCCTCGAAAAAGGACGAGATGGCGAGGGATACTTCCTTACCGATGGTGTAGAATATTATACACAAAAAGATTTCAGACAATTAGTAGCAAAAGCATTAGGAAAAAGAGTTGTGTTGCCTATAACAGTCCCGTTAGCTTTGTGCAAGATGGTATGTAATTTGTCTGAGAAATTTGCAAATAGAAAAAAAGTACCTGTATTAAACAGGGATAAATATCAAATACTAAAACAGCGAAATTGGACCTGCGACACGTCAAAAGCTAAACGTGATCTTGGATTCGTTGCCGATTACGACCTTGAAAAAGGATTGCAAGAGTGCATAGCGTGGTATAAAGAAAACGGGTGGTTAAAGTAATCTTTTAACGGTTACGCATGGTTGCCGCATAAAATATGCGATATGGTTTACAAATATGATTTTTTGGTAATAGGTTCCGGAATAGCGGGAATGAGTTTTGCCTTAAAAGTAGCAGAAAAAGGCAGGGTAGGAATAATATGTAAAACAGAAATCGAGGAGGCAAATACCTTTTATGCACAGGGAGGAATAGCATCAGTAACAAAGCCAACCGATAACTTTGAGAAACATATTGAAGATACGCTAATTTGCGGAGGAGGCTTGTGTAGTCGCGAAGCCGTTGAGAAAGTTGTGCGAGAAGCACCTGCACAAATAGAGGAGTTAGTAAATTGGGGAGTAAATTTTGACCGTGATGAGAAAGGAAGATTTGACCTTCACCGCGAAGGAGGACACTCAGAATTTCGTATCCTACACCATCGCGATAATACAGGGCAAGAGATACAAGATAGTCTTATAAGAGCAATAAAACGCCACCCTAAAATAGAACTCTTCGAAAACCATTTTGCTGTTGAACTTATAACCCAGCATCATTTAGGAGTTGAAGTAACACGCCAAACTCCCGATATAACCTGTTATGGAGTATATGTTCTTGATCAAAAAAGCAACAAAGTAGAGACCTTCCTTTCAAAAACAACAATTATAGCAACCGGAGGAGTAGGAAATGTATATAAAACTACCACAAATCCCACAGTTGCCACAGGCGACGGTATAGCAATGGTATATCGAGCAAAAGGAGAGGTTCAAGATATGGAGTTTATACAATTCCACCCCACAGCACTATACAATCCCGGAGAACGTCCAAGTTTCTTAATAACAGAGGCAATGCGTGGATACGGAGGAGTGTTGCGAACAAAAGATGGTAAGGAGTTTATGCAGAAATATGACGAACGCAAATCTCTTGCTCCTCGCGACATAGTTGCTCGTGCCATCGATAATGAAATGAAGACCCGAGGAGATGAGTGTGTATATCTTGATGTAACACACAAAGATGCTGAGGAGACAAAATCACACTTCCCCAATATATACAGTAAATGTTTATCATTGGGAATTGATATAACAAAAGAGTTTATTCCCGTAGCTCCTGCGGCACACTATCTATGTGGAGGAATAAAAGTTGATTTGAATGCCTGTTCGTCAATAAAAAATCTCTATGCCTTTGGCGAGTGTGCTTGTACAGGTTTGCATGGAGGAAACCGATTGGCATCTAACTCATTGATAGAGGCGGTTGTGTATGCTGATGCGGCAGCAAAACATGCAGTAGAAGCTATAAAAGATATAGAACTTCGTGAGGATATCCCCGATTGGAACGATGAAGGAACAACTCAACCTGAAGAGATGGTTTTGATAACACAAAGTTTGCGTGAAGTAGAGCAGTTGATGTCTGCATATGTTGGCATAGTACGTTCTGATTTGCGATTACAACGAGCATTAGATCGTCTTAATATCTTGTATAAAGAGACAGAAAACCTATTCCAGCGTTCGGTAGTAACAAGTCAGATATGCGAGTTGCGTAATAAGATTAATGTTGGTTATCTGATCATAAAACAGGCAATGGCTCGTAAGGAGAGTGTTGGATTGCATTACACTATTGATTATCCGCCGAAGAGTTAGTCATAAGTGTTTATTACCATACAAT
>JAZONU010000349.1:0-5794 GCA_045654605.1 Candidatus Caccoplasma sp.
CCTCTATCTATTGTAATGTAGTTATGGCTGTTTACGGTAGTAACATTTACAGGTCTGGCAACGCTGAATACTTGAGTCGATTTAATATCACCTTGAATAAATTCTTCAATATTATTCTCGCTCTTAATAAATTGTAAATCAGATTTTGCTTTAGCTAATTGAAGTTGTAAATCTGCATTGCTCTTTTGCAACTCTTCATTGATGTCTCTTAATCCTATATAGCCAGTTATATCGTCAATTAAGGCGTAATATTTACCAACTATGTTATTTGCCGAATTAAAATATACGCTTTGTTGATAGGGGTTAAAACACGACAACAGTATAATCGATATAGTAACATAAATTACTAATACGAATATACTGCTATGTGCTATTATAAAATCAATCAACCTGCGCATATCGCAAAATTAGAGCCGATTATCGCATTAAGAAGTTGAAACGATCAATATTCTTCAAGGCTATACCTGTACCTTTTGCGACCGAATGTAAGGGGTCTTCAGCAATATGGAAAGGAATACCTATTTTATCAGTTAGACGTTTGTCTAAACCTCTCAATAGAGCACCACCACCTGCAAGATATACACCATTTCTTACAATATCGGCATACAATTCAGGAGGAGTTTGTTCCAATGCACTCAATACGGCAGCTTCAATCTTCGAAATAGATTTCTCAAGACAGTGAGCTATCTCTTGATAGTTTACAGGAACCTCCATTGGAAGAGCTGTCATTCTGTTGGGACCATGAACAATATAGTCTTCTGGTGGGTTATCCAATTCTGTTAGCACCGAACCAACATTGATTTTTATCTCTTCTGCAGTTCTTTCACCAACACGAACATTGTGTTGACGACTCATATACTCTTGTATATCTGAAGTTAAGTCATCTCCTGCAATACGAATAGATTTGTTTGATACGATACCACCCAATGATATTACCGCAATCTCAGTAGTACCACCGCCAATATCAACAATCATATTTCCTTGAGGGGCTTCAACATCTAATCCAATACCTATTGCCGCAGCCATAGGCTCATAAATCATATAAACGTCGCGTCCACCTGCATGTTCAGCAGAGTCGCGAACAGCACGGATTTCAACCTCTGTACTTCCCGAAGGAATACAAAGAACCATTCTCAACGAGGGTGCAAACAATCGTTTATGATTATCAACCTTTTTTATCATTCCGCGAATCATCTGCTCTGCTGCATAGAAGTCAGCAATAACACCATCGCGAAGCGGACGTATAGTTGTTATGTTAGGGTGAGTCTTACCATGCATCTTGCGAGCAATCTCACCCACAGCAATAAGCTTGTCGGTTCTCTTGTCCAAAGCAACTACTGAAGGCTCATCAACAATTACTTTGCCGTTTTTTATAATAATTGTGTTGGCAGTTCCTAAATCAATAGCCAACTCTTGTGTAAATGAAAATAGTCCCATTTCTTAATGTTTAAAGTGGCGTATGCCTGTAAATACCATTGCGATATTGTTGTTATTGCAATATTCAATAGTTTCGTTATCACGAACCGATCCTCCGGGTTGTATAACAGTATCAACTCCTTCGTTGTGAGCAATCTCAACACAGTCAGCAAAGGGGAAGAAAGCGTCCGAAGCCATAACAGCACCATTCAATTCAAATCCAAATGATTTAGCTTTTTCTATAGCATGTCTTAATGAATCTACGCGAGATGTTTGACCAACACCACTAGCATAAAGTTGTTTGTCTTTTGCTAAAACAATAGCATTTGATTTGCTGTGTTTAACAATTTTGTTTGCAAATAATAAGTCTTCAACCTCTTCAGGAGAAACAGCTTTATCAGTAACTTGTTTCAACTCTTCTGGAAGTTCTATTTTTAAATCGCGTTCTTGCATTAACACACCATTCAAAAGTGAACGATATTGGGTTTTTGCTTCAATACCTTTCTTTTGAATAAGTATGATACGGTTTTTCTTTTGTTTCAAAATTTCCATTGCCTCTGCCGAGAAAGAAGGAGCAATGATAATTTCAAAGAATAATTTATTAACCTCTTCAGCTGTCTCTGCATCAACCTCAGCGTTAGCAATCAAAACACCACCGAATGCAGAAACAGGGTCTCCTGCTAATGCACATTTCCATGCCTCAAGAAGAGTAGGACGTGAAGCCAAACCACAAGCGTGGTTGTGTTTCAATATAGCAAAAGTTGTTTCATTAAACTCAGAAATTAGTGATACAGCAGCATCAATATCCAACAAGTTATTATACGAAATCTCTTTTCCATGTAATTGTTCAAACATATCATTGAAGTTACCAAAGAAAGCACCTTTTTGGTGAGGGTTTTCTCCGTAACGTAACGATTTTGCATTGTCAGCAGCAGCTCTGAAAGCCGATTGCTCTTTCCCGTCAAAATAGTTGAATATAGCAGAGTCGTATGAAGATGAAACAGCGAAAGCCTCTTTTGCAAACCAACGGCGTTCCTCTAAAGTTGAAGCAGCACCGTTTTTGTTAAGCATCTCCATTAATGGAGCATATTGACCCTTCGATGCAACAATAACAACATCTTTGTAGTTTTTAGCAGCACCTCTAATAAGAGATATACCACCTATGTCAATTTTTTCAATAATATCAGCATCACATGCACCTGAAGCCACAGTTTCTTCAAAAGGATACAAGTCTACAATTACAAGATCAATCTCTTCAATACCATATTGTTGAGCTTGTTGCATATCTTGTTCAAGGTCGCGGCGGCAAAGAATACCTCCAAAAATTGCAGGGTGCAAAGTCTTTACACGTCCGCCAAAAATAGAAGGATATGTTGTTAATTGTTCTACAGGAGTACATTCAATACCCAAAGACTCAATAAATTTTTGAGTACCTCCTGTTGAAATAAATTTAACACCTTCAGTGTCTAACTTTTTAATAATCTCGTCTAATCCGTCTTTGTAGAATACGGATACCAATGCGGTTTTAATCTTCTTAGTTTCTATCATAGTTGTATGAAATTTCAAATTACAAATTTAGCAAATAATCTACACTTTCCCACACATTTTGAGAGAAAGTTTTTATTAATAAATTAGAAAATATGCTCATTAAAAACCAAAAAGGTAAGAAAAGACTAAAAGGTAAGTTAAGACAAACAGTTGTATAACTTCACCAAGCACAAGGAAGCTCAACGAACGGATGCTCGTTAACTAAAAACTAACAACTAAAAACTAACAACTTTAGTAATAATCATTTTACACTCTTTACAGTCAAAGTGTAAATGCAATCTGTTTTTCCCAGATACGAGGAATAGAGGCTCTTTCCAATCAGAGCCTTGTTCTGTTTTGAGGCATTTGCCAAAGCTACGACGAATACAATGAATAGTGGTCATTAGGTGAGCATCTTCAACAGGCTTTAACTCGTAAGCCTGTGAAATATTTTCAACCCCACGTTCGCGGTAAAATTCTTCAGCTTTAGAGTTTGATATGTTTGCATCAAAATTCAATTCCGATTTAGGATATTTGGGCTTTAAATCCAATCCTCTTTCTGGACGAGTATGATTTTTGATGCGTAATTTTATAAGTTCCTCTGTTGCAAATCTTCTCATCTTTGTTAAAAGAGACGAAGGGATAAATAAATTCTCGGTTTGAGAAATATCAATGTTTAGAGCTTCAAAAGGAGTGTTGCCCAATTTTGAAAGTTGAGTCTCCTGATTGTTTTTTTGATTTGTTTTAGCCAATTCAAGAGTATCTATCTCCTCTTTAATTGTAACTGTATTATCTTTATCATCAGTTATTTTCAATATTAAATATTGTTCGTCGTAAGATAATACTATTGATGTTTGAATTTTTCTCTCAGCAGTAGGAGAGGAGAGTAGTTTGTTGAATTTTATATCACTGTTTCTATATACAACATCCCCTCGTTTTATATTTGGCATTGATGAAGGGAATAGCCTGTTACCCTCAACGGTATTAACACCAAATCCTGAGAATTCTCCATCCTTTGAGGTAAAACACAAACCATCACCATTATGTAGCTCCACATCAGATGAAATCTCTATAAAATTTGCTTGAACCGATTTCACCACACCAATTCTCTCACCAATCGATTTAGGAGTATTTATTGATGTTATATCATTAAAGTTCTGATTATCTGTATAATACTGCGTAAAACCTCTATTGAAACTTTTGTACGGATTGGGAGAAAAATTTACTTTAACTCTACCTGAAGATGCAGGTACATATTCGCTACGTCTTGCAAAAATTTCATCTAAAATACCCCTATAATATGCAGTAACATTCTTGACATACTCAACATCTTTTAGTCGTCCCTCTATCTTAAAAGATGTAACTCCAGCGTCAAGCAGAGCCTCAATAGAGGAGCTGCGGTTCATATCTTTTAGCGACAGAAGATGTTTGTTTTTTATTAAGATATCTCCTTTGCTATCTTCGAGGTTGTATGGAAGTCTGCAAAATTGAGCACATTCTCCTCTGTTTGCACTTCTACTGGCAAGAGCCTGACTCAAATAACATCTGCCACTATAACTTACACATAAAGCACCATGTATAAAAACTTCTATTGGAACATTGCAGTTTTTGCAAATCTCACCTATTTGAGAGATATTGAGTTCTCGAGCCAAAACCACTTGAGAAAAACCTGATTTCTCCAAGAAACTTACCTGCTCAATAGAGGCATTGTGGCATTGAGTACTTGCGTGTAGTTGAATGGGGGGTATATTCATCTTTGTGATACCCATATCTTGTACAATCAGAGCATCCACACCAATTTCGTAAAGCGATTTTATCAGTGTTTCAACTTCGGCAATCTCTTCGTCTCGGATAATGGTATTTAGAGCAACATAAATTTTTGCACCATATATATGGGCAAACTCAACCAACGAGGCAATCTCGTCAATACTATTTCCTGCTGCAACCCTTGCGCTGAATTTAGGAGCTCCAATATATACAGCATCAGCTCCGTGAAGTATAGCTTCACGAGCAATATTTACGTCGCGTGCAGGGGAAAGTAACTCAATACGACGAGCCATACACTCTTATTTAATTGATTTTATATCGTAAGGAGTCTCTTGATAAACAAAGTAGTTAAGCCAATTTGAGAATAGTAAATTGGCATGAGCACGCCACTTAACTTGAGGTTCGCAAGATGTATCGTTATTTGGGAAATAATTTCGAGGAATTTGAATATCCAAGCCCTTGTTTTTGTCGCGGAAATACTCATCTTTAAGAGTATTTGGAGAATACTCTGAATGTCCTGTAATAAAAATCTCACGACCCTTTCTTGCCATAAGTATATATATACCGGCATCTTCGCTTTCCGATAGAATTTCTACCTCATTTATCTTGTCTATATCCTCTCTGCGAACTTCAGAGTGGCGGCTATGCGGAGCATAAAACTCGTCATCAAAACCTCTGAAAATAGGGTTCTTCCGATTATATACCGAATGTTGAAAAACACCAAACATCTTTTCAGGTAAAGGATATTTGGGAACCTTATAATAGTAATTCAACGCTGCTTGAGCTGCCCAGCATATGAACATAGTAGAGGTAACGTGTGTTTTTGCCCAATCGAAAATCTCTGTTAGCTCGTTCCAATACGAAACATCAGTAAATTCGAGTTGTTCAACAGGGGCACCTGTAACAATCATTCCGTCATAGTTATCCTCCTTAATAGAAGAGAACTCTTTGTAGAATGCTTCCATGTGTTCAATGGGAGTATTCTTTGATACATGTCCCGAAATCTTCATAAAATCAATCTCAATTTGTAGCGGAGAGTTTGAGAGTAATCTTATTAAATCTGTTTCAGTGGTTATTTTAAGAG
>JAZONU010000350.1:0-3937 GCA_045654605.1 Candidatus Caccoplasma sp.
ATGGTTGGCGGATATTTTATTTTTAATTCATTATCTGCCTCAAGGGCTTCGCCGTACTGTTTATAAAAGGCCACATTATACTCTCCTATGCTACCCTCTTTTATGTGCTTGTCATATAATATTCGAGAGGTCGCTCCCATATTCATTCGTAAATTCAATTCTACACAAGGATTTATATGATAGGAACTATCTTCATTTTGATAAATCATCATATCTACACCAAAGTATCCTTCGTATTTAAATTCGTCAAAGATGTTTTCTAATACTGAAATTATCTCATTTTTTATTTGAGATATGGGCGTTTTTGAATTGAAGCTGTTTAAGAATTTTTCAATATCTGAATCGGTCGCTAAAATATTTCCTGAATATACACCTTTTACTGATTTAAATAGTGAGTATCCTGCAAACGTAACGACTCCGTTTTTATAGTAAAACTCCATAGCAAAATCGACACTTTTATTTAAAAACTTCTCACAAACTACTCCTCCTTGTCGGCGTATTACCCCCTTGTAGAAATGTTCAACAGGTATTTCCATACGTCCTAATCCCCATGCTATGCCTTTGCCACTGCCAGACCATGGTGCTTTTATAACTGAGCGAGGCATACTACAAATAAACTCTCCTACCTCTTCAAGATTAGTAATGTAGCTTGGTAGTGGTGGAATATCAACTCCTTTGGAATTTAATTGATTGAGTATTTCAATTGTTATTTTTCTGTTTGATAATTCTCGCAGTTTGTTTATTGTTTCGATATTGGCAAGAGATTTTTCTGAAAATCCTATATTCTCAAATCGTTTTCTTATATACATACTCCATCCCCATGGTGTACATTTGCTTATATCGCTAATATTATTAAAATTGTATTTTTTGGGTAATGTGAATTTTTGAGAATAGGTATTGTAATACTCTGAGTGTAAATTGTCTGGGAGAAATACATAATCTTCCTTATTGGCAAACCAAAGAGGTAGAGTTGCTAAATCGTATGCAATTTTTAATGCCGATGGTGGTGCACTATAATTTGCATTCCCATCGGCAAGAGCTAAATCGTTTTCAGGATTGAAAAGGTGTAACTGCATTATATTTTAAATGCTTGTTTTAAAATATCAGTTTTATAATAAAACTTTGTTTTCCGTCAACCTTACCTTGTACATAATATATCAAGCCCTCTTCGTTCTCTTGACGTATTTTGTAAAGTTCAACTTCTTGACCTGCAAGAACTTCATTGTCAAAATTTATAAATAACTCTTTTAAAGGTTTTTTACTTGAAACTTCATAATCAATTATATCTAATGCCCAAACTACATATTTTACATTATTAACATGGTTGTTTGTGTCAATGTCAGACCAGGTTACTTTATGTGTACCAGCAAATTCAAACTCTGCATCTTGGGGTATTGTTATTTTATCTGCAGGCTCGCTTATGGCATCTTCTTTAATACATGTATTTTCGTCTGCCAATTCAGAGTTGCGTGATAATCTGCGAGTATTTAGGTCTATAATTAACCATGATGTTGTGGCGTCAATAAGAGAGTTCCCCACACTATCTTTTAAAGAAAAATCACGTAAATAAAATAGTTTGAATGCTCCTTTATGCCAAGTATATAGTTTTACAGTATCTCTCCATTTGGGATAAGTGTTAACTTTCATATGAAGACGAGATAATACCCATGCGGTGTTTGTTGCAATCATATTATCAAAGCCAAACCCTAAACGTGTTGCATCAACATTTGCAGCCTCTTGCATCATATCGAGCATTGCGGTTGGTCTTAACAAACTATTAGCATCAGCTTCGTAACAGGTTACAACACTCTCTCTTGAATATCTTTCCATGATTTCATTGTTTAATTATATCACAAAGTTACGATATTTTTTCTATTTTATTCTTATATTCGCAGATATTTAATTGATAATGTTATGCGTAAAAATTTTGGTGTAAAAACTTGGCTATATCCTATGCCTGTTTTTATTGTAGCAGCATACGACAAAAATGGCACTCCCAATGCTATGAATGCTGCTTGGGGTGGTATTTATACTGATGATATGATTGGTATTTGTCTTGCCGATGATCATAAAACTACTAAAAATATTATTGAAACAAAGGCATTTTCTGTTAGTATAGCAACTGTTAGTCAAGTTATTGCTTGTGATTATGTTGGTATTGTCTCAGGCAATAATGAGCCCGATAAATTCAAGAAAGCCGGATTTACTGCTATTAAATCAGAATTTGTTAATGCTCCTATTATCGAACAACTTCCAATGTGTTTAGAGTGTGAACTTGTATCGTATGACGAAGAGAGTTGTTATATGGTTGGTAAAATTATAAATGTTTCGGCAGATAACTCGGTTGTAACTGAAAACAATAAGATTGATATTCAAAAATTACAACCTATAACATACGACCCTTGCAACCATGATTATATTGCATTAGGAGAGAAAGTCGGTAATGCGTTTTTAGATGGTAAAAAAATAAAATAATTTTAATGAAAACTATTAAGATTACAGTTAAACGAATGGCTTGTTACAGGGATTTAATGGCTGAATTTGAAAATCCCATTGAGCATGCGTGTAATATGCAATTGGGACAATCGTTTATTGTTGAGAATTGCATAAAACCCAAAGGTATGTGCGATAGTGCATGGGAAACTATGCTCCCATTTATTAACGAACTTTCAAATGGAGGCGGAAACTTTTATGATGGTTGGATGCAGAACCCATACTCTGCTATGATTTCATGCAATGATGGTTTTCGCCCTGTTAGTTTTTATATTGAGGTTGTTGAATAATCATTTTAATGAATAAAACGGTTTGATTTAATATATAGGATTCTGTATAGTATCATTATTTATTATCTGCTATTTTTTGTGTAATTTTGTAAGATGCACAATTAACTAATGAACGGGCTGTTGATATGACAAAAAGTATAGGTGAAGATAATATTTTTATAAAAGGAGCGAGGGTTAATAACTTAAAAAATATTGACGTTGAGATTCCTCGCGACAAATTTATTGTTATTACAGGTGTTTCTGGTTCGGGAAAGACTTCTCTTGCCTTTGATACTCTCTATGCTGAGGGGCAACGTCGTTATGTAGAGAGTCTATCATCCTATGCTCGTCAATTCTTAGGAAGAATAAGCAAACCTGAATGTGATTATATTATTGGTATCCCACCTGCTATCGCTATTGAACAGAAGGTCAGTACTCGTAATGCCCGATCAACTGTTGGCACATCAACTGAAATTTATGACTATTTAAGAATGTTGTTTGGGCGAGTTGGCCATACATTTTCTCCCATATCTGGTGTTGAAGTAAAAAAACACAATTCGGAAGATATTGTTAAATGTATGCTATCATACCCTAAGGGTACTCGTTTTATATTGATGACTTCACTTAAAGAGTATAAGAATAACGATGCTAAAGAGTATCTTGAAAAACTTCAGAAAGAGGGTTACTCAAGGGTTATTTGCGATAATAATATTACTCGTATAGATGATATTGTTGCAAATAATGAAATTGATTTAAAAGATTGTTATTTGGTTATAGATCGTATGTCGGCAAGTGATGCTAAGGATGTTATAAGCCGATTGATTGACTCTTCTGAGATTGCTTTTTTTGAAAGTAATGGCGAGTGTATTTTGCGTTTCTATACTAATGACGGAGAGATTGATCACAGATTTTCGAAACATTTTGAAGCTGATGGGTTGACTTTTCAAGAACCAAACGATTTGATGTTTAATTTTAATTCCCCTATTGGTGCCTGTCCAACTTGTGAGGGCTATGGTATGGTAGTGGGTGTTGATGAAAATCTGGTTATTCCAAACAAGGCTCTGTCTGTTTATAATGATGCTGTATTTTGTTGGAGAGGCGACAAAATGAGTGAATGGAAACGCGACTTTATTTTAAAGGCAGATAAATATGATTTCCCAATTCATAAACCTTAT
>JAZONU010000351.1:0-1947 GCA_045654605.1 Candidatus Caccoplasma sp.
GCATTGGAATGGAAGTAAAAGTAGATTTGAAGTCAATGAAGCATGAAAACTTCAAAGACAATGAGTATATCGAGCAATTAGTAAAAGAGTTGCGAGAAGGAGGAACAAATGTAGTAGTTGGAGTTCTTGATGATGTAATAAATTGGGGACGTTCCAACTCTCTATGGCCGCTAACATTTGCCACCAGTTGTTGCGGAATAGAATTTATGTCAGTAGGTGCCGCGTCCAATGATATGGCACGTTTCGGGTTCGAGGTAACCCGTGCCAGCCCCCGTCAAGCAGACTTTATAATGGTGGCAGGAACAATAGTTCACAAAATGGCTCCGGTTTTAAAACGTCTATATGATCAAATGGCTTCACCAAAATATGTAATAGCCGTAGGCGGTTGTGCAATATCAGGAGGACCATTTAAAAATTCATACCATGTTGTAAAAGGAGTAAATGAGGTAATTCCAGTAGATGTGTATATTCCAGGATGTCCTCCACGTCCAGAAGCAATGTTATACGGAATGATGCAATTACAAAGAAAAGTAAAAGTTGAACGATTCTTTGGTGGTGCGAATAAAAAAGAGCAAATACCCGAACAAGATAAATAAAACCCATGTCAAACATATACGATAAAATAAAGGCAATAGCTCCCGATGTAACAATCGAGGAAAACGGACTTTCGATGATTGTAGTACCATCGAAAGAGATGCCATTAGTTGCAACTTATTTAAGTGAAAAAGAATCGTTCGATTCATTGGTCGCATTAATAGGAAATGATTGGGGAGACTCTCTCGGAGTAGTATATATAATAGATTCAACAAAAACAAACGAAAGAGTAGTATTAAAGACCTCAACTACAGATAAAAAGAATCCGATGCTTTATAGCGTGGTAAACGTATGGCAATCGGCTGATTTAAATGAGCGAGAGGTATATGACTTTTTCGGAATTCGATTTATCGGACACCCCGATATGCGTCGTATTTTTCTCCGCGAAGATTGGGAAGGATATCCATTAAGAAAAGATTATGATGTATCTCCTGAAGCAAATCCTGTTCCACAAACAAATGAACATAATTCAGATACTACCATATCATTGCAAGAGCAACCCGATGGTAAAATAAAAGAGGAGGAGAGAGTAATCTTCTCACCTGAGGATTATGTCGTAAATATAGGACCGCAACACCCTGCAACACACGGAGTAATGCGATTTAGAACAGCGATTGATGGAGAGATAATAAAGAAAATAGATCCTGTATGTGGATATATCCATAGAGGTATTGAAAAATTAACAGAGGGATTAACATATCCTCAAACTCTACATTTCACAGACCGTTTAGACTATCTTTCAGCACATCAAAGCAGACATGCGTTATGTATGTGCATCGAAGAGGCAATGGGTATAGAGGTGCCTGAAAGAGCAAAATACATACGAACAATAATGGATGAGTTGTCGAGAATAGGCTCGCATCTACTTCTATATTCAACTCTATGTATGGACTTAGGCTCAATTACAGCCTTCATATATGGTTTCCGTGATAGAGATAAAGTATTAGATATATTTGATGACACATGTGGTGGACGTTTAATTATGAACTACAACAAAATAGGTGGAGTAATGGCAGATATTCATCCCGATTTTGTTACCAAGGTAAAAAACTTCATCAAATATATGCCTAAAGGTTTAGCAGAATATCACGCACTATTCTCAGGAAATATAATTGCTCGTAATCGTATGAAAGGAGTAGGAGTATTGTCAAGAGAGGATGCAATTAAATATGGAATATTCGGTCCAACAGGTCGTGCTTCAGGATGGGCAAATGATGTTCGAAAATTAGAACCTTACGGAGTGTATGATAAAGTTGACTTTGAGCAAGTTGTATTGCCAGAAGGAGATACTTATGCAAGATACATGATACGCTTAAAAGAGATAGAGCAATCAATGCATATTATCGAACAACT
>JAZONU010000352.1:0-1028 GCA_045654605.1 Candidatus Caccoplasma sp.
AATTTGATAGAAAAGATAAAAGTTGGTAAATTTGAGGTTCTTATGACCATGGGAGCCGGAAACGTAGATATTTACCTGCCCGAAATTAAAGAGATAATAGAGAAGCAATGATTTGGAGAGTCTTAAAAATAATATTTATTCTGCTACTTCCGGCATGTTTGATTGCTGCATATATTTTTGCACAATACAAATATGCCGAAGAGGTATGTAATAATATTAAGGTAGTGCTTCTAAATCCAAAAGAACAACAATATCTCTCTGAAGGGGATATTCTAAAGATGGTCAGCGACAACAAACTCTCCATTATGGGTATAGGGTTAAAAGAGATAGACTTGAACAAAATCGAAAAGACTATCCAAAAGAACCCAATAGTAAAGAATAACGAGTGTTATTTAACCACATCGGGAAATGTTGTGATAGAGGTAGAGCAACGTATTCCCGAATTAAGAGTTATAACAAACACAGAGTCGTATTACATCGACAGAGATAGAAAAAAAATGCCCCTATCCGAAAAGATTGTAATATACCTGCCCGTAGCAACAGGAGATATAAAAGAGGAGTTTGCACAAAATAATCTATATGACTTTGTTCAATTCCTTAAAAACAACAAAAAGTGGGAAAACCAGATAGAGGAGATAATCGTTACCGAAAACGAAAATATAGAATTAATTCCCAGAATAGGTAAACAATTGATACTTTTTGGAAAAATGAGTAACTTTGAAGAAAAATTTAACGCAATAGATCTACTCTACTCCGAAGTGTTCAGTAAAACAGGTTGGAACTATTACAATAAAATAGACTTACGTTACGAAGGTAAAATAATTTGCACAAAAAACAAACAATAAATATGGATACATCAAACTTAATTGTAACAATAGATTTAGGCTCATCTAACATAGTGGGATTGGCTGGAGTCAAAGATGGCAATAAGATAAAAGTAATTGCCGTTGAGAAAGAGCCATCAGAAGGAGCTATACGTCGAGGATGCATCATTAACACCGATATATGTGCTTCGAAAGTTCGCAAGC
>JAZONU010000353.1:0-3452 GCA_045654605.1 Candidatus Caccoplasma sp.
AGTTCAAAACTTCTCATATGATACTTTAAAAGATTATTACAAGAAATGGTATCGTCCCGATCTTCAAGGAATTATAATTGTAGGAGATATCGACGTTGAGGCAGTAGAGGCTAAAATTAAAGAGATATGGGCAAATAGGAAGTTAGACGAAAACAGAGCTGAGAGAGTTTGGCAATCAATACCCGATAACGAAACTCCTCTTGTATCAATTGCAACAGATAAAGAGACTAACCGTACAGAGGTTTCGATATACAGCAAACACAAATCGCTCGACCGCAACATTAAAGCTACAATGCTTGGAGTTGAAGATGTATATATTAAATCAGTAGTAGGCTATGTATTCTCTCAACGTCTTACAGAAATATGCCAAAAACCCGGAGTATCAATATTGGATGCAAGATGTGTTGATGGCAAAATGTTAGCCGATAAAGATGCGTTTATGGTTGATGCAGTTGCAAAAGAGGGCGAAAGTTTCGAAGCAATAAAACTTCTTGCAACAGAGATTGAACGTTTCCAACGCTACGGAATTACAGAGGGTGAATACGACCGTGCAAAAGCAAACATTATTTCGTTGTTTGAAAGAGAGTATAACGAAAGGGATAAAGTTCAAAACAGCAAATATGTTAAAGAGTATTTGAATTTCTTCTTGAATGGTGGCTCTATTATGGGTATTGAGAAAGATTTTGAAGCTATAAAGAGCGTTGCATCTAAGATTACGGCAGACGACATTAATAGTTATATAAAAACAATCATTACCGACAAAAACAGAGTCGTAATTGTTGAAGGTATAGAAAAAGAGGGTATCAAATATCCGACAGAAGAGGAAGTTCTTGCAGCAATCAAAGATATTGACAATGCCACAATCGAACCCTACAAAGACGATATGAGTGGAAAAGAGTTAATATCTAAAGAGATTACTCCCGGTAAAGTTGTTAAAGAGAGTGTTGATAAAAAACTCGGAACCAAAACCTGGACATTGTCAAATGGTGCTAAAGTTGTTCTTAAAAACACAAACTACAAGAAAGACCAAATAATGGTTAACGGTGTAAGCAAAGGTGGTGCATATCTATACGACAATGATATTAACGATGTTTATAACACATTACTTTTTGAAGATATAATAAGTTTAAGTAAAGTTGGAGGCTTCACTAAAAGCGAAATCGGTAAACTATTAGCTGGTAAAAGAGCTAATGCTTCACTCGGTTTAGGAAATAAGTCGGAAAGTGTAAGAGGTGTAAGTTCAGTAAAAGATATTGAGACTTTCTTACAAATGATATATCTTTTGATGACCGACATATCAAAAGACGATGAAGCTTATTCGGCTTGGATGGATGCTGCAAAAGAGGAATTAAAAAATAAAGACGCTAATCCTAAAAATGCGGTTGCCGACTCACTTACAATTGCAATATATAAAGGAAATCCCAGACGTATGTCGATTGACATAGAGGATTTGAACCGAGTAAGCTACGACAGAATAATTGAGATTTGGAAGGAGAGATATAGCAACGCCGGTGATTTCACATTCAATTTTGTTGGAAACATTGACGAGGATGTTATTAAACCTTTGATTGAAAAATATATTGCATCACTCCCCTCTTCTAAAAAACGTGAGAAGTTTACTGATGACAAATATGGTATGCGACACGAAGAGTATATTAACCGTTTTGAACGTCCAATGGAGAACATCGTTGGTACTGTTAATGGCGGTTTCATTGGCAAGACAAAATGCTCAACAAAAAATATGATGATGCTAAGCATCTTTGTGCAAGTTATGGATATGGTATATACTGCTACAATCAGAGAAGAGGAAGGCGGAACATACGGTGTAGGAACAAAAGCTTCGATAAGCACACAAAACGAGTGGTTTTTCCGATTTGGCTTCGATACCAACGTTGAGAGTATGGACCGTTTGAAAGAGCGTGCAATTAAAGAGATGTTTAATGTGGTAAACAACGGTGTTGAGCAAGAGAAATTTGACAGAGTTAAAAAATATATGCTTAAAAAGGCTAATGACGATGTTAAACGTAACAGCTTCTGGGTAACTCAACTTAATGAGAAAGCGGTTTACGGCACTTGCGATGTTTTGACATACATAGATACTATTGAAGATATTACAATAGAGGATGTAAATAAATTCATAAAGAAGATATTCAAGAAAGCCAACAAATTTGAGGTTATGATGATTGGCGTTAAGAATTAATTCATCTGAATTGACCTAATCTCTTAATGTTATTGCTAACTAATAAATTGATTAGTCAGAATGAGTGATAGCACTTTTTTATATATCGTTGAGATTATAGGAACTTTTGCTTTTGCAATAAGTGGTATTAGAATGGCTGCCCGAAAGAGGTTCGACCTCTTTGGGGCATACGTCGTTGGTCTTGTTACAGCCATTGGCGGAGGAACTCTTCGTGATTTACTTTTAGATGTTGATCCTTTTTGGATGGAAGACTCAATCTATTTGATTGTTACTGCTGCAGCTCTACTCTTGGTTATTGTACTACGCAAGAACATTTTGCGATTTGAAAACACATTCTTTATCTTTGATACAATTGGATTAGCTCTATTTGTTGTTGTCGGTATCCAAAAATCTATTATTAATGTAGAAGATTGTCCATTCTGGGTTGCCATAATAATGGGTACGTTAACTGGTGCTTTTGGAGGTATTCTAAGAGATATTCTTGTTAATGAAGAACCTCTTATATTTAGAAAAGATATTTATGCTTCGGCTTGTATCTTTGGAGGTATTGTATATTGGTTCTCATTCAGTATAGGTGTAAATGATATTGTTACTCAAATTCTTGCTGCAACAGGTGTTATAGCTACCAGAATTATGGCTGTTAAATTTAAGTGGACTCTTCCAACTCTTAAAAGTGAGGATGATTTATAAATTTACTCTATGAAAGTTTGTATTGCAGAGAAACCAAGTGTTGCAAAAGAGATTGCTTCAATAATTGGAGCAAATGTAAAACGCGATGGCTATTTCGAAGGAAATGGCTATTGTGTTACTTGGACATTTGGACATTTGTGTACTCTTAAGGAACCTCATGAGTATGCTACTGAATGGAAAAGCTGGAATATAAACTCATTACCTATGATTCCACCCAAATTTGGCATAAAACTTATTGAAGATAAGGGAGTGGAAAAACAGTTTGCCACTATTGAAAAACTCATTCAGTCTGCTGATACAGTTATCAACTGTGGTGATGCCGGACAAGAGGGAGAGCTTATCCAAAGATGGGTTATGCAAAAGGCCGGATGTAAGTGCAAAGTTGAGAGATTGTGGATTTCATCATTAACAGAAGAGTCGATAAAAGAGGGGTTCAACTCTCTTAAACCACAAGAGGAGTTCGATAAACTTTACGAAGCTGGTCTTACCCGTGCCATTGGTGATTGGCTGTTGGGTATTAATGCTACACGATTATATACTGTTAAGTATGGACAAAACAGAC
>JAZONU010000354.1:0-10582 GCA_045654605.1 Candidatus Caccoplasma sp.
TATGTGCTCTATTCTTTGCACCTTTGTTTCTTGCAATACCTGCAGCGGCAATTGCACCTGTATTGGTATTGGTAGGATTAATGATGATGTCTTCAGTAAAAGATGTTGACTTCAATAACTATAGCGAAGCAGTTCCCGCATTTATATGCATATTATTTATGCCACTCTCTTATAGTATTGCAGAGGGAATAGTATTAGGACACCTTGCCTATGTATTAATAAATTTATTAAGCGGAAATTACAAGAAAGTAACTTTAGGAATGTATGTTCTTGCAGCATTCTTCCTTCTGAAATTTTTATTCTAATTAAAAGAATCACCGGAATATTAACTATTACAAAATATAGCTATGGAAATAGTACAAGTATTGGATAAAAAGTTTTCTCTATACATATCGAAAGAACAAATCAAAGAGAGAGTATCTGAGGTAGCTTCAGAGATAGAAAAAGATTTAAAAGATAAAAATCCACTCTTTCTTGTAATATTAAACGGGTCATTCATATTTGCAGCAGACCTTTTGCGTGAAATGGACTTCCCTTGTGAAATAACCTTTATTCGTCTTGCTTCGTATGAAGGAACATCAACAACAGGTGAGGTAAAACAGGTAATAGGATTGCGTGAGAGTATTGAAGGGCGTACAGTAGTAGTTGTAGAAGATATAATTGACTCAGGCTACACAATGAAAGAGATGTTACGCATTTTGAACGAGAAAAATCCGGAAGCAATATACGTAACATCATTATTTGTAAAACCCGAAAATATCAAAGTAGATTTAAACATAGATTATAGTTGTTTTGATATAGATAACGACTTTATTGTAGGATACGGATTAGATTATGACCATTACGGACGTAACCTATCCGATATATATAAAGTAGTAGAAGAATAGAGTTGTTAGTTTTCGGTTTCCTAAACTCAACCGCCCTACGGGTAGTTATTAAATAGCGAGAGATTGAAATTAATTTCAATCTCTCGTTTTTTATATAACCAGATTCAAGAGCGAATGTTTGTTAACTAACAACTAAAAACAAACAACTATTGCGAAGCAACGAACTAAACCCTAATCTTCTTAATTTTCTCATAAAGGCTCTGCATCAGATGGTAAAAATTCGGTATAAACAGCGTACCTAAAATAGTGCTTAGTAGCATGCCAAAAACAACGGCACTACCCAACGAAATTCTACTTGCTGCACCGGCACCTGTAGCAAATAACATAGGCAGAATACCAATAATAAAGGCAAACGAAGTCATAAGAATAGGTCTTAATCTCATACGTCCCGCTTCAATCGAAGCCGTAATAATATCCTTGCCCTTTAGCCTATTATCGGCAGCAAACTCAACAATCAGAATAGCATTTTTAGCCGAAAGTGCAATAAGCAGAATAATACCAATTTGACTAAAAATACTAATTGGCAATCCCATAGCAATAGTTCCTAACACAGCACCTAAAATTGCAAACGGAACAACCATAATAACAGCAATAGGGCTTGTCCAGCTCTCATATTGTGCCGCCAATACAAGAATAACCACAATAATAGCCAGAATAAATATTACAGCAACAGACGACTCTGCTTTATTCTCTTGATAAGCCTCGCCAGTCCATTCAAATCCAAACGAGTTGCCCAGAAGTTTTTTAAAGAGAGCCTCCATTCCACTCATTGCTTCAGATGAACTATAGCCTTTAGCACTATTTCCTGTAATAGAGGCCGAAGTGTACATATTGTATCTCTCAATTAAATCCTCACCCAACCTCTCTTCAATAGTGGTAAAAGCAGAGAAAGGAACCATCTTGCCATTGCTATTTCTGACAGAGAGTTTAAGAACATCTTCAATACGTTCTCGGCTTATAGCATTGGCACTCAATAGAACTTGGTAAATACGTCCAAACGAAGAAAAATCATTAACGTAAGCCGAACCCATATAGAGCGACAATGAGTTAAAAACATCAGCAAGATTTACACCTTGCATCTCAACTTTATCACGATTAATGTTCAAAGCATATTGCGGAGTAGCACCTTGATATATGGTATTTATAGAACCAATACTCTTTACACTCTTACTTTGAGCCACCATCTCATTAATAGCCTTCTGTAGTTCGCTACCACCCAAGTTGCCAATATCCTCAATTTGCATTTGCAAACCACCAATAGCACCCATGCCATTAATAGCAGGAGGATTTATAGCAAAAACAGAAGCCCCTTCAATAGAGGAAACATCCCTGTTGAATTTATCAATAATAGCTACAATATTCTCATTACTACCCTTACGCTCTTTCCATGGTTTAAGAATAACAAAAATTGTTGCGTTGTTTGATGATGGAGCGCTATTTATAACTGAAAAACCATTTATGCACATATAGCTTTGCACATAATCATATCTGCTTAAGATTGTACCAAGTTTATCAGTAATCATCTCGGTGCGTTGAAGCGAAGCATTCGGAGGTAGTGTGGCAGATACCAAGAAATAACCTTGATCCTCTTCGGGAATAAACGACGAAGGAGTCTTTACAAAACCCCAAAATGCAACAATAGTAAAAATTGCGAAAGCAATCATGCTCTTAATGGGGTGATGCAACATACGAGAAATAACAGCAACATACCCTTTAACACACTTCTCATAACCTCTGTTAAACCATTTATATAAAATAAATTTAGGCTCGTGCTTCTCCTTTAAAAACAAAGCACATAGGGCAGGGGTGAGAGTAAGCGAATTAAATCCGCTGAAGAAAGTGGCAACAGCAATAGTAAGAGCAAACTGCTTGTAAAGTTCGCCGGTAATACCCGGAATAAAAGCTGTAGGTACAAAAACAGCTAACAGAACTAACACAACACCAATAACAGGTCCTGTAATCTCACGCATAGCCTCCGAAACAGCATCCTTGCGAGAATATTTACCTGTAGCAAGAAGCCGAGAGGAGTTCTCCACTACAATAATAGCATCATCCACTACAATAGCAATTGCGAGTACCATACCAAAAAGAGTAAGCGTGTTTATAGAGAACCCAAACAGTTTCATAACTGCAAGAGTACAAATCAGCGAAACAGGAATAGTCAGCGATGGAATAATAACTGCTCTGAAGTTCTGTAAGAAGATAAGCACAACCAACATAACCAACAGAGTAGTTTCAACAAGAGTAACCACCACCTCTTCTAACGAAGCCTTAACAAAATTGGTAGTGTCAAGAATAACATTACACTTAACACCATCAGGAAGTTCTTTTGATAGATTTTCTATACATGCTCTAACCTCATTTGCAACATCAAGAGCATTACTCCCCGGTTGTTGGTAAATGGCAATGGCGGCTGCTGATTTACCACTCTGTTTAGATATTGTCCCATAATTTTGGCTACCTAATTCAATTTTAGCAATATCTTTAAGTCTTAAATAACCTCCTTCTGGAAGAGCCTTGATGATAATATTCTCAAATTCGCTAACCGAAGATAACCTACCTTTAGTTGTAAGGGTATATTGAAATTTAGTATTTTTACTTTGTGGTGGTTGCCCAATACCACCGGCAGATACCTCAATATTTTGAGCAGATATGGCATTATAAACATCATCAGGAGTAACATCCCTCATTCTCATAATTTCGGGATCAAGCCACACTCTCATACCATAATCACCTGCACCAAATACAGTAACATTACCAACACCTTTAAGGCGAGATAGAGGATCTGAAAAATTCAGAGAGGCATAGTTTGAGAGAAACAATCCGTCATATAGCGAACTATCTGCTTCCAACGACAAAATCATAACAATATTTGTCGATTGTTTTTTAGTCGTGATACCTTGCTTAATAACCTCGCTTGGCAAATTACCCTCAGCAATATTTACTCTGTTTTGAACCAAAACCGCAGCCATATCAGCATCAGTACCCACCTCAAAAGTAACAGTCAGGTTATATTGCCCAGAAGAAGATGATGAAGAATTCATATAAATCATTCCATCTACACCATTAACCTGCTCTTCAATAGGAGTAGCAACAGTTTCGGCAATAGTTTCGGCGCTGGCACCTGGATATGTAGCCTGAACCTGAACCGTAGGAGGAGTAATATCGGGGAATTGAGCAATAGGTAAAAACTCCAAGGACACCACACCTGCAATAACCATTAATATTGCAATAACGGTGGCAAAAATAGGACGGTCAATAAAAAAACGAGAGAACATACCGGATTGTAATTAAAGTTACTTAAAAATAGGATTAACCTTCATACCATCTCTAACCTTTAATAGGGCTTTCGAAACATACATTTCGTTCTCTTTTATACCACTTGTAACATATCTTAAAGTATCATCTATAAGCTCACCAGTAGTAATATGTCGGTACTCTACTATTGAGGAATCGTTAACCACATACACAAAATGCCCCAATTGGTCAAAACCAATTGAAGCATCATTAATCAATATAGCTTTATCCCTTTTTGCGTATGGAAGCATAACCGAAGCAAACATCCCATCTTTAAGCTCTCCATTATGGTTTTCAATTTCAGCTCTTAAACGGAGAGTTCCCATTGATAACTCAATATTTGGAGCAATATAATCAATCTTTCCCTTAAACTCTTTTTGTGTAGGGGAGTCGAAAAATACCATAACACTATCAAACGGAATCTCATTGTTTTGCCATAGCATCTTCAAATACTGATTATCCTCAATATTAAAATATGCATACATTAAATCTTCCTGAAAAATAGTCGCAAGAACAGTGGGCTCGGCACTACCATTTACATAATTACCATTAGACAGAGTACCAATTGTAACTCTACCTCTGAACGGAGCCTTAACATAGCAGTAGCTTAAATTAGTTTTAGCAAGAGAAAGAGAGGCTTCGGCGTTTTTTACATCAGCTTCGGCAGCAATAAGTTGCGATTTGGCTTCAATTAAATCAATTTCACTGATGGCATTACTCACCGAAGCCTCTTTCATTCTGATATAATTATTTTCAGCATAGTCGCGTTTAGCAATGGCATATTCTAACGAACTCTCTGCTTCTAAAACATAATCCTTATATTGTGTAGGCTCAATAAGGAAGAGAAGTTTACCCTTCTCAACCCTACTGCCTGCATCATAAAACGAGTTTTCGAGATATCCACTTACTCTTGCTACAAGATTAACGCTGTTTTGAGCCGAAACATAACCAGGATATTTTTTACTCAATGTAATATCCTTTACAATCGGCTTTGAAACAGAGATTGGAGGCATTGCCTCATAGCCACTCAACAAATCATTGTTACAACCACACAAAGTGCAGCCAACAACACACAGCATACAAAAAATAAAACACCTCATATATATAGTTTTTAGTTTGTAGTTTTTAGTTTGTAGAAGGCGGAGATATGGAAAATTTCTTAAATAACTTGTAGTTCATAAACTAACAACTAATAGCTAACAACTAACAACTCATAATCACCACCCACACCCCAGAGCTCTATATAAATTAATTAAAGCAGTAAGAGTGTTTCCCTCGGCAGACACCAAAGAGTTTTGGTACTCAAAAAGAGATCGTTGAGCATCTAAAACATTTTGGAAATCAGTTAAACCACGTTTGTACAAATCAAGAGAAAGAGTAAGCATTAGTTCTCCCTGTACTACTAACTCTCTTAAACTTACAACCTGTTTAATACGTCCCTTATAAGCCGAAATAGCACTGCTAACCTCTTCTGTAGCTTTAAGCACAGTTGAGTTGTAGTTGCGAATAGCGGCATCATAATTTGCCTTCTCTTGCTTTAATGCGTTAAATAAGTTGCCTCCTTGAAAAAAATTCCAACTTATGCGAGGAGAAAGAGAGTAGGTAATACTATTACTATTAAAAGTTCTGTTCAGAGATTGAGCCTGAAACCCAAAGCTGCCATCAACAAAAAATTGTGGAGAGAAATTGCGTTTAGCACCATTCAAGCTCTCTTTAGCCGCTTTGGTTTTAATAAATGCAGCACTCACATCAGGTCTGTTTGCAAGCATCTCTTCGCTTGTGCCAATAGCAATAACTTTTAAGTATGAAGGAATCTCTTTGGGAACAATCAACCAATCATAAAGCGTTTGCGGAAACACACCTGCAAGTTGACAAATAGTATAAATTTGATTATCAATAGAACTCTGTAAAACAGGAACCGAAGCCTTAGTGCTGTAATAAACCGATTTAGCCTGAGCAACATCTAATTGAGAAGCTAACCCGGCATTAAACCTCACTTCAGTGATATTCAAAATCTCCTTCTGCGACTCAATATTTTTAATAGCTACAATAAGCTGTTGTTGCATCATACGCAGTTGGGCATAGTACGAAGCCATATCGGATGTTA
Source organism: Candidatus Caccoplasma sp. (assembly GCA_045654605.1). Taxonomy (GTDB): domain Bacteria; phylum Bacteroidota; class Bacteroidia; order Bacteroidales; family G3-4614; genus Caccoplasma_A. Next base: position 6,292 of record JAZONU010000354.1, read on the forward strand.
AACTCATAATAGTTGCGTTGTAGAGTTCAATTTCCGCTTCGTATCCAAATTTAGCCTCTTTAGCACTTGCTCTAATAGAACCAAAAATATCAATTTCCCAGCTTGCATTCAAAGCAAACAGCCAATTGCTTTGACTAACATCACTTACATAATCTGTTTGCTCATCCATATTTCGACTGTTTTTTGAAGAACTCCATCCTCGTTCCAAAGTCAGAGTAGGATAAAAAGCACTTTGAGCAATCCTATACGAAGCCCTTGCTGCTAAAATATTGTCCATAGCAACAAAAACATCTTGATTATTACTTATAGCAAGAGTTATTAGCGAGTCAAGAGTATTATCATTTAATTCTACCCACCAATCATTCTGCGGTCGTGATGATGTTGAGAATATACCGTCGTTCTCAAATTGAGGCAAATCTAATTTGATAAAAGCATCATCACCTTTGGCAAACGTAAAGCAAACGTCTATAATAAAGATAAAAGAAAGTATCCACCTCATAAAAATGGCTGTTACAATATTCACATATCATAACACAGAATATCTTAATAAGGTTTATATTTTGATTGACATTACAAAAAAATAGTATATTTGCATCTATGATAGAGAGTAAAATATTTTCGGGAAATAATATTGAAATACCCAATAAAGAAGAGTATTCTGATTATGTTTTGTTGTCAGAGAGGCAATACTGCAAACTATATCGAGCAACCAAATTAGGCAAGCAATATATAATAAAGACCACAAAAGATAATAGCGAGAGGCAACTCGCTATGCTTCGTCGTGAATACGAACTCTCAATAGAGTGTACTCACCCACATATAGTACATATCTATTCATACGAAAACATCTCGTCGTTAGGTGAAGCAATAGTAATGGAATACGTCGAGGGCAGAACACTCAACCATTATTTAGCTGAGAAACCCGCTAAACAATCGCTAAACCAAATATTCGAAGAGTTACTATCAGCACTATCATATCTGCATAAACGAGGAATTGTACATAACGACATCAAACCCGAAAACATACTAATAACCCATACCGACAACACACTAAAATTAATAGATTTTGGGTTAGCCGATAACGATGCACAATATGCCATACGCCAACTCGGTTGCACACCAGCGTACGCCTCGCCCGAACTCCTTTCTCAACAAAGCAACATAGATGCCCGAAGCGACATCTATTCCGCTGGAATAGTTATGCACCAAATCTTTGGTCGTAAGCATAACCGCATTATATCAAAATGTACAAAACAAAACCCCAACGAGCGATATACTGACATAACAGCACTGCAAATAGCATGGAAAAATCGTAATCGTGGAATAAAAATATTATTGGCAATAATAACACTTGTAATAATACTATTACCGTCGTCAATACTAATAAAAAAGCAGGTAACCGAAAATCAAAAACAAGAAGCCAAACAGCAACAAATAAATGCATACGAAAAAGAGGTATATGCACTCTATCTACAATCGTTAGACTCAATACAAAACCATGCAATATATTTTGAATTTGCAACTGATATATTTAAGAGACATGGCGTTAAATTAGCAGACATACAAAAACACTACGATCCATTAATAATACTCGAAGCATCTAGATTGCCATTAATTCAAGACCATATTACACATTTAGCCGAAGAGTATCAGAAATTACCGCTTTTATACTTCAGTAATATAAGTGAAGAAGAAAAACAATATTACAAAACACTGCAAAATCAAGGGAAACCCTACCAATCGTATAAGTAGTAGTTGTTAGCGATCAGCTGTTAGTTAACACATAGAGTTGTTCAGGCAACCCTACGTTATAAAAGTCATTATGTCATTTATCCTAATGACTCAAATGACCTAAATGACTCAAATGACCCTATTGACTTTACTAACCTTACTAACACTCTAAATCCTAACAATACAAAAAAGTAAAAGACAAGAAAAGACAATTTTTTGTATTAATAAAATATCTACCTTTGCATTGCAACGGCCTACATAGATATGTCAAAAAAATAAAATAGATGTTTGATTGTTTGAAATAAAATATCTACATTTGCACAGACATATTTAGAATAAACACTCGAAGAGTTTGTTTATCTCGCTGATGAACCTAGGAAATTCAACTGGTAAGAGAAAACAAACTTTCGTATGAGTCTGTATATTAATTATAGACTTGGCGTAGGCTGTTGCATCTATTTTTACCAAGGTTTTCCTAGGACCTATCAGCAAAATAGAGTACTCCTATGCCATTCTTTTTTATGGAGGCAAAGGATAGTGCTCTTAAAGGAGTGATAGTTCTTGAAAACCTTTGCCTAACTCACTACTCTTTAGAGTAAATAATCAAAGGATTTTTGGGAATTATTTAATGGATAAGTATTTAGTCTGTATAACGATTAAATAAAGCTATCCATAACATAATTGTTTGAAAAATATTGAGATTAATATTTGGAAGGAGGAACCGAAAATCCTTTAAAGAGTAGGGGTATAATTAAAAAATAAATTTTATGGAAAATCAAAAAGTGAAAGAAGGATGGAGCAAGGCTTCAATGGTGTTAGGTATTATTGCAATGGTAATTGCATTGTTACCTCTTATGAGTGGATGGTTTCTACTTTTAATGTGGATTAACTATTTAGTAGTACCTGCAGGTGTTATATGTGGAGTTATAGCTCTTATTAAATCTCAAAACATGAAGAAAACAATCATAGGATTGGCTCTTTGTGTAGTTGCATTCTCTCTTCCATATATTATGGCAGAATCTTATGTGGAGAGTGTAGCAGAGTCTGCAGCTGGAGCAATAAAAAGTACAGCTGGAGCAATAAATAGTGCAGCTGAATACGGCGACTTATATTAAAGAATTATGGATATAAAAAATCTGAGTAAAAATAAAAAATATCTATTAATAGGTATAGGAGTAGTTATCCTTATTGGATTGTTATCTAATATTGGTAGTTGCGGAGATGATAATGAAAAACGAGAAGTAAAGGATTTAACTCTAAAAGCTGCTCAAACAGAGATAAAAGGAGACTTAAAAGGCTGTTATGAAGTAGTAGATAAAAACTATAAAGTCAAATTCGCTCAAAAGAGTTACGAAAATGATGTTGTTACAGTAGAGTTAAAACGTACATCTAACGAACTTCCTTACGATCGTAAGAATGTAGTTATTTACCCAGAAGCAGAAGAATCATCAGTAGAATATTGTGCAGGTTTTGGTATTGAAATCCTTAATGCCAATGGTGATGTTATTGATAAGATTAACGCCTCGGCTACACCATATTCGTGGGATGAAATGAAAGTTGCTTTACAGCTTCTTCCAGAAGAAACAACTACTATTGGATTCCATTTTGATGATTTGTCTGATGCTGCAAGTTTCCGCATTACGTCAATCGTAGAAAAAAACACAAAGGCTAAATCTGCTTTTGAAAAAGAGATAGATTCTTTTGCCGATTTGGTAGATGAAACTGTAAAAATCTATGATGATGCAGATTTAAAAGAGCTAAAAAAGGAGACTAAAGCTGCATTAGAGATGGCCGGAGAGGCCTTTGAGCTTACAGATAAGATGATTGATATATTGTATTAATATTTTTAGTACATATATTAATAAGTTATTTCGTTGATCGGGAGAGCCCCAAAAGTCTGACTTTTGGGGCTTTTTTATTTCAACACCACACCTAATATAGCTGTGTTGAAATTATTTGCTACAAAAAATGGAGTTGCACCTCAACTGAAGTGCAACTCCGTTTCTCTTATAAAATTAATCTGATAGGTTCAATAAACTTAACAACTCCCTTCATAGGAGGTTGGAGAGAGGACAATTACCCAAACTTCAACTCTTTCGCATTCCCTTGGTTTTCAATAATAGTTCCGTTATCGTAAACCAATGTACCATTAACAAAAGTTTTCTCAATAGAGCAGGGGAATGTGTGTCCAATAAAAGGCGACCAACCACATTTTGACAATATATTGCCACTCTCTACGGTGTATGGTTTATTTGGGTTTACTAAAACAATGTCGGCAAAGTATCCCTCCTTAATGTATCCACGTTTCTTGATACCATACAAAAGGGCAGGGGCGTGTGCAGACTTTGTAACTACTGTTTCAATTGGGAATACTCCTGCTTTAGCCATTTCAAACAATGCTAAAAGTGTGTGTTGAATTAGAGGACCTCCCGAAGCTGCTTTAAGACAGTTACCCTCTTTCTCAGATGGTAGGTGAGGAGCATGGTCGGTAGCAACAATATCAATTAGGTTGTTGTTAAATCCTGCTCTTAATGCATCTCTATCCTCTTGACTTTTAATG
>JAZONU010000355.1:0-6652 GCA_045654605.1 Candidatus Caccoplasma sp.
GGTTATGGCGATTACTTTGCTTGGGGCGAAACAGAGCCAAAAGCAACTTACGATTGGAGTACCTATAAATACTGTAATGGCACAGATGACTCAATAACGAAATACTGCACAGATTCAAGTTTTGGAACGGTAGATAATAAAACTGTGCTTGAATTATCAGATGATGCAGCTTATGTCAATTGGGGAGGCAGTTGGCGCATGCCCACAAAAGCAGAGCAAGATGAATTAATGGACACCGATAACTGTACTTGGGAGTGGACTACACAGAATGAAGTAAACGGATATAAAGTAACAAGTAAAATAAATGGCAACTCTATATTTCTCCCTGCGGCAGGCTATTATCGCAGCAGTAGCGATCTCTACTATGTGGGTAGTGACGGCAGATACTGGTCAAGTTCGCTCAGTACGGATGGTAATTTCTATGCCAACGTCTTAAACTTCTATTCGGGCAACGTGTACTTGAGTGGTGGCTACCGTTGCAACGGGCTATCTGTCCGTGCAGTTTTCGGAGAGAAACAAACTTTTACAGTATCAGTATCTGCAGGTACTGGTGGTAGTGCAACTGCATCTGCCACCAGTGTTGAGCAAGGTGGTACTGTAATATTAACTGCTACTCCAAATGAGGGTTATGAGTTTAAATACTGGACATTGGACGGAGAGGTTGTTTCAACTGAAAACCCATACGCTGCTACCGTAACAGCAAACAGCGAGTTTGTAGCTAACTTTGAAGAGGAAGAGAGTTCAGGGGAGGATAATGAACCTATAATATGTACCGTTTCAGTAGGGGCTGCATCAACTGAAGGAAGTGCAACTGCATCTGCCACCAGTGTTGAGCAAGGTGGTACTGTAATATTAACTGCTACTCCAAATGAGGGTTATGAGTTTAAATACTGGAAAGATTTAATGGGTGATGATGTTTTATCAACAGATAATCCGTATGTGGCAACTGTAACTCAAAATACCACTTTTGAAGCATGCTTCAAACCTAAAAAATTTACTGTAACGGTATCTTCAACAGAGGGAGGAACAGCACAAACCTCATCAACCATAGTTGACTATGATTGGAAAGTAACCTTAACTGCAACTCCTGATCCCGGATATAAGTTTATTGGATGGGAAGAAAATGGTGTAATGGTAAGAGATGATAGTGATCAGGTTTGGAATTTATACATTTATGAAAACCGTAAATTTACTGCCAAATTTGAGAAATTAGATCTTGTTGGTGCTCACAATGGTTATGAGTATGTTGATTTAGGTTTAAGCGTTAAATGGGCTACTTGTAATGTAGGTGCAACAGAGCCTGAAAATATAGGTGGTTATGTTGCATGGGGAGAGACATCTTCAAAAGATAGTTATACTTCAGGAAACTATACCTACTCGGCTAACCCTGCCACTTTACCTTTATCTGCAGATGTCGCAAATAGTTATATGGGTGGCAATTGGCGTATGCCCACAGCAGATGAGTTACAAGAGTTAATAGATAACTGTACTTGGACTACTTTAGGTAGCGGAGCAACAGCAAGATTTAAGATAACAAGTGACATTAATGGAAATTCAATAATTATCCCTGCAGTAGGTTATCAAACAACAGGTACCTCAACCACTGAGGCTAAAGCACCCTATCTTCTACTCTGGTCAAGTTCTATTAATGCAGATGACAACGGTCAGGCTAAAATATTAGAGCGAAGAACCATTGTTACTAACAATGTAAAGAGAATTGGTAATGCAAGTCGCTATAAAGGTTTGCCTGTACGTGCCGTTTTAGATTCAGAAACAGTATCATTAACTGTATCGGCAACAGAGGGAGGAGTAGTAAATTCGAGATATTCAACAGTTGTTAAGGGCGAGTCTATAACCTTAGTAGCAACTCCAAAGAGCGGTTACAACTTTAAGAATTGGACATTAAATGGCACCGTTGTAAGCACCTCAAGTACCTACACCGGAACAGTAACAACAAATAGCAATTTTGTTGCCAATTTTGAACAGACTACCGAGAATGGTCATGGTTATGTGGATCTTGGTTTGAGCGTTAAATGGGCCACTTGTAATGTAGGTGCTACTAAAGCTGAAGAGGAAGGCGATTACTTTGCATGGGGCGAGACTGAGACAAAAGAGATATATAACTGGGAAACCTACAAATGGTGTAATGGCACATATAATTCAATGACTAAATATTGCTCTGATTCTCAATATGGCACAGTGGATAATAAAACTATTCTTGACATAGAAGATGATGCTGCAAGAGCAAATTGGGGTGGCACTTGGCGTATGCCTACCGAAGCTGAGATAGAAGAGATGGAAGAGAATTGTATAATTACAAAAACTACATTAAATGGAGTAAATGGTTGGACTATAACAAGCGAAATAAATGGAAACTCAATTTTTGTCCCAGTTAATGGTCACTACGAAGATGGTAATCTAAAACACGAAGAGTATAACTTTGCATCTACATGGTCAAGTTCTTACTGTGATTATGGAAATTATAGAGCCACTACATTTAGGATTGCGTCCCACTACTTAAGTGCAAGTTTTGAATATCGTCATAAAGGTTATCCTGTCAGAGCGGTGTGTGAGTAGAAATTAAACGCAGTTAGTTTTTAGTTGTATGGTACTTCGTACCTTAGTTTTTAGTTGTTAGTAAAAAATATATACATAATATGAAATCAAAACTAATTACATTATTCTTTGTTGCTGCGACCATAATATTTGGTGCATCTGCTAAAGATTATGAAAGAGTAATAACATTCTATAAGGGTGCAGAACTTATAGATGAATATAAAATAAGTGAGTTGGATAGTATCAAATTTGAGACTGAGTATAACGGTATCTCAACAGATGGGTATTATCGTATTAAAAATGTTGAAACAGGGCTTTATTTAAATGCCGAAAACTACGATTTCCATTATACAGGAACACGTGGTGGTGTAACTTGTGTTGCTTACGCCGAAGATGCCGATCAAATATTTAAATTTGAAGAATCGGGTGAAAACTACAAATTAAAGACAAACAGCGGTTACTACATCTATTGCCAACAATGGATTGTTGATGCACAAACAAATGGAGTTGAGTTAGCACTCGATGATAATGGCAACGGAACATACGATATAAAATTTGGCTCAAACTACTTTGGTGTATCACAAGATAAGGGGATATACTACCCCTACTGTACTCAATACAACAATAGAGCAACTTGGGTATTAGAAGAGGCTACACAGATGCCAACCTATACCATATCGGCATCTGCTACTAATGGTGGAACAGCAACTGCATCGGCAAGTAGTATGGCAAAAGGAGGAAGCGTAACACTGATAGCAACCCCCTCATCAGGTTATAGATTTGTAAATTGGACTGTAAATGGCACAGAGGTATCAACAGAAAATATCTTTATTGCTACTATTACTGCAAATGCGCTCTATGTTGCCAACTTTGAAGAGAGAACTTCTGACTCCGGAATATCTCTAACAAAAGAGTATCGCATTAAAGATGTTGCAAGTGGAATGTATTTGAATGCCGAGAACAACATTACTCACGTAGGAGGTCCAAATGGTGGTGTTAATTGTGTGGCATACGCTGAAGATGACCGACAAATATTCACCTTTGAGGCATCGGGTAATAACTATTACTTAAAGAGCAAGAGCGGATATTACATCTACTGTCAACAATGGAATGTAGATGCCTTGACATACGGAACTGTATTGACATTTATTGATAACCCAGACGGAACATACTTTATTAAAAATGGTGCAAACTATTTTAAGGTAGAGTTGGTAAGCGGAGTATATTACCCATATTGCGATGCCCCTGCAGATTTAAGAGCAACCTGGGTATTAGAACCTGTCGGGGGAGAAGAACCTGAGCCAACACCAACCTATACAGTATCGGTATCATCAACTGCAGGAGGAACAGCAACAGCATCTGCTGAGAGTGTTGAGGAAGGTGGCAGTGTAATACTTACTGCAACAGAAGATATTAATTATAATTTTAAAAATTGGACACTAAACGGAGAGGTTGTAAGTGTATCAAACCCATATATTGCAACCATAACTGAAAATAGTGAGTTTGTGGCTAACTTTGAAAGATATGTAGTAGTATGGCGAAATGCTTCATCAGATTTACCTGGACAAGGAACATTTACTGTAATATTAAACTCTACAAACGAAGCATTAAAATCGTCTAGCAAAGTTCCAGCAGGTAGCGAACTTACACTAACTGCAACACCAAGTGGTTCAACAAATATTTTTAAATACTGGAAAATAACTACATTTATTGGGGCAACAACTGAAGAGACAGTAACTATTACAGATAATCCTGCTACTATAACCGTTACAGACAACACAAATATTTCGCCTGTATTTGATTTAGTAAGATACAAAATGATAGTTAAAACAAATGGAGGTGGAACAGCCGTTGCATCAATGGCAGAAGCAAAGCCTAATGAAGAGGTTGTATTTACCGCAACTCCTGCTGATGGCTACGCATTTTTAAATTGGACAGTAAATGGCGAAGAAGTTTCAACAGAATTCTCTTATTCAGCATACTATAGGACAGAAGATTTTGAGATAACTGCCAATTTTATAGAATATAAAAAAACAGGAACGCTCAAGAATCACGACTATGTTGATTTAGGGTTACCCAGTGGAACAAAATGGTCAACACATTGCGTAGGTGCTACCCTCCCTGAAGAAGTTGGAGAGTTCTTTGCATGGGGCGAAACAGTACCAAAAGCTACATACACATCTGAAAACTATAAATATGAGAAGACAGAATGGGATTCATACAACGGGGTTTATTGGTATTATGATTATGGAAAAGATGAAAGAACCGAACTTGAATCGTTAGATGATGCTGCTCGAGTATCTTGGGGCGAAGGTTGGAGAATGCCTACTAAAGAAGAAATGGAGGAATTGTGCAACCCAGATAATTGTATATGGACCGGTACATTTATAAACGAAGTTTATGTTTATAAAGTAACAAGTAAAGTAAATGGTAACTATATTTTTATTGCTTGCCCTGAAGGAACAACTAAGGATGGAGAGGATGGTCGTTATCTAAACGCTTTTTGGTCAAGGAGAGTTAAATTGAATGATAGTGGAGGAGTAGCATATTGTATGTATTCTGCGGGAATAGTTTCTTGGCAATATCGCACTAAAGGACTCCAAGTTCGTGCGGTGTGTGAGTAAAAAGAGTAAAGATTATAGATAAAAGATAAAAAGTATAGATGTGGTCTGCCACGTCCGAAAAAAAAGATAAATATCTAAATACAACAGCAAGAGGTTGCTCGAAAATGAGCAACCTCTTACTATATATCTAATAACCAACAACTAACAACTGATAGCTAAAACTCCTTATACTCTCCCAAAATTCTGAACGATTTAGTAAGTGGTGTTATTGCAGTTAGCGATTGGCGATACCTTACATAGTTATCGAAGGTAACATCAACATAAAAACGGTACTCCCATTCGCACCCGATTATGGGCATCGACTCAATCTTTGTAAGGTTTATATCGTAGAACGAGAATATTGTCAATATCTTTGATAAACTTCCGTGAGTGTGTGGCAGACTGAAAACAAGCGAAGCCTTGTTAATGCCCTCTATTGTTGCAGGGTTTTCGGTTTTGTTGGCATTTGCCAAAATAAGGAAACGGGTAAAGTTGCGTTTGTTAGTCTCAATACCCTTTTCAAGAATATTAAGGTTGTAATACTCTGCTGCAATCTCTGCACAAATGGCAGCGTGTCCCTTAAGGTTGTTTTCAGCAATCTCCTTTGCCGAGCCTGCTGTATCGTCCTTCTCAACAAGTTTAAGGCGAGGGTGGGCATCTAAAAAGTTATCGCATTGCGCAAGAGCAATGGGGTGAGAGTTCACCTCTGTAATATCCTCTAATGTTTGTCCTTTGAGGGCAGCCAATACGTGCGATATGCGAAGTTTATACTCTCCAATAATCTGCAATTCGCTCGAACGCAAAAGCTCATAGTTTTGCAACAGCGAGCCTGCAATGGTATTCTCTATTGCTACAATACCATAGTAGTCGCTCTCACGAGCCATTGTATTGAACAACTCCTTAAATGTTTGGCAAGGAACACACTCTATATCCTCTCCTTTGAAATAGTTTCGTGCCGCTGCTTCGTGGAAGCAACCTGTAACACCTTGTATTGTAACTTTCTTCACTTTTCTTTCTACTAAAATTTACACATGTAATATATTCCATACCTACTCAACTAACAAAGCTACGATTAAGCGAATACAATAGCAAACTTGTTTGTGTATTGTTGAGCAATAGTAGGTTCGAGAAACGAAAGTTTCTCAACTAACAGCTAAAAACTAACAGCTAAAAACTTCATCCGAGTATCCCACCTCAACTAAAAAGAGGGCATTGCCGGGCATCGAAGTTCCTGCCTTGCAACGGTCTTTAGCCTCAATTATTTTGCAAAACTCCTCTATGGTTAGTTTACCTCTACCAACCTCAATTAGTGTGCCTACCACTGAACGCACCATATTGCGCAAGAAGCGGTCGGCAGTAATAACAAATCGGTGTCCTCCTTCGCACTCCTCCCAACGTGCCTCCATAACTTTGCAATTGTTGGTTAGCGTATCGGTATGTAGTTTGCTGAAACTTGTAAAGTCGGTAAATGTTTTCAAGTCGGAAGGCCAAGC
>JAZONU010000356.1:0-11209 GCA_045654605.1 Candidatus Caccoplasma sp.
AGTAATCCGTTATATTTGTAAACCGCTTTAATAACGTTTACAATAAATGTTATAAAGCGTAGATTGTCATTTTTAGTTTTACCCGGAGACATTAGCATAATGCCATTGTCAGTACCAAGCGACCAGTTATTGTGTTTACCCGAGCCATTAACTCCTTTGAAAGGTTTTTCGTGTAACAGCACTCTAAATCCGTGGTTGCGTGCAACTTTACGCATAGTTGCCATCATCAATAGGTTGTGGTCGTTTGCAAGGTTGCACTCCTCAAAAATAGGAGCAAATTCAAACTGATTAGGAGCAGCCTCGTTGTGTCGAGTCTTTAGAGGAATTCCAAGTTTCAAACACTCAATTTCGACCTCTTTCATAAACTCAATTACGCGAGAGGGGATAGCACCAAAATAGTGGTCATCAAGTTGTTGGTTTTTAGAACTCTCGTGTCCCATAAGAGTACGTCCTGTCAAAAGTAAATCTGGACGAGCAGCATACAATCCCTCGTCAACCAAGAAAAACTCTTGCTCCCAACCTAAATATGCAATAACCTTTTTTACCTCTGGGTTAAAATATTTACAAACCTCAACAGCTGCTTTATCAACTGCGTGAAGAGCTTTCAAAAGTGGAGCTTTGTAATCTAACGATTCTCCTGTGTAAGCAATAAATACTGTTGGAATACACAATGTATCGTCAACAATAAATGCAGGAGAAGAGGGGTCCCATGCCGAATATCCACGAGCCTCAAAGGTATTTCTGATACCACCATTGGGAAAACTCGAAGCATCGGGCTCTTGTTGAATGAGTAACTTTCCGTTCAATCGCTCAATCATATTGCCGTTTTTGTCTAACTCAACAAAAGCATCATGTTTCTCAGCAGTACCTTCGGTTAGTGGGTGAAACCAGTGAGTGTAATGTGTAGCACCCATACTGATTGCCCATTTTTTCATACCTTCTGCTACTGCATTGGCAATATCTCTATTAATTGGTAAACTATTATCAATCGAGTTAGTTAAGCTTTCGTATATTTCTTGTGGCAAAAATTGTTGCATTTTTGCTCTGTTGAAAACATATTTTCCAAAATATTCCGATGGACGTTCATCAGGAAGTTTAACCTCAACGGGGCGTTTTAAAAACGCATTCTCTATAACTCTGAATCTTAAAGATGTTGGCATATCCTAATCTCTTATTTTTGAAAGCGACAAAGGTAAAAAAAAGTGTTCTAATATCAATAATCAAAAGCCATAAAACTTATAATCTAAACGTAAACTTTTTCTAAAAAATAAAAAGTGTAATTTTTTTGTAAAATTGGCTACTAATAATATGGGTTCTTTCATAGATTATTGTTATCTTTGCAATCGGTGAAAAAAGACCGTCGGTTAACTTTGGTAAAGCTATAACCGAAACAGATGAAAACCGGCAGTCCTCTTTAACCGAGGTGTCGGTATTTTTTTTGCCCAAACGAAAGAAATAAACATTAGAAAAAATATTTACCTATGGAGATGAAAATGAAAAAAGTATTGTTGCTTGGCTCAGGAGCCCTAAAAATTGGGCAAGCCGGCGAGTTTGATTACTCTGGATCACAAGCGTTAAAAGCATTGCGAGAGGAGGGAATTTCAACAGTTTTGATTAACCCCAATATCGCAACGATACAAACTTCAGAGGGAGTGGCAGATAAAGTGTATTTCCTGCCCATCACTCCACACTTTGTTGAGAAGGTAATTCAAAAAGAGCGTCCCGATGGAATTCTTTTGGCTTTCGGTGGTCAAACAGCATTGAACTGTGGAACAGAGCTATACCTAAACGGCACTCTTGAAAAATATGGCGTTAAAGTTTTAGGAACATCGGTTGAGGCAATCATGATTACCGAGGACCGTGATTTGTTTGTTAAAAAACTTGACGAAATTTCAGCAAAAACACCCGTATCACAAGCGGTAGAAACAATGGAAGATGCAATTGAAGTTGCACACCGTATTGGTTTCCCCGTGATGGTACGTTCAGCATACGCTCTTGGTGGATTGGGTTCAGGAATTTGTAATAACGAAGAGGAGTTCAGAACTCTTTGTGAGAGTGCTCTTGCACACTCAAAACAAATTCTTGTTGAGGAGTCGTTGAAAGGATGGAAGGAGATAGAATTTGAGGTTATTCGCGATAAAAACGACCATTGCTTTACAGTAGTACCAATGGAGAACTTTGACCCACTTGGTATTCACACAGGAGAGAGTATCGTAGTTGCTCCAATCGTATCACTTTCAGAGGAGCAAATTACAATGTTGCAAGATATTGCTAAAAAGGTTGTTCGTCACATTGGTATCGTGGGTGAGTGTAACATTCAATATGCTTTCAATGCAGTAACTAACGACTATCGCATTATTGAGATTAATGCTCGCTTGAGCCGTAGCTCGGCATTGGCTTCAAAAGCATCAGGATATCCTTTGGCATTTGTAGCAGCAAAATTGGCATTAGGCTACTCACTTGACCAAATTGGTGAAATGGGAACTCCAAATTCAGCATACGTAGCACCATCAGTAGATTACATGATTGTTAAGATACCTCGTTGGGACTTGACTAAATTTGCAGGAGTTGACCGCGAGATTGGTTCTGCAATGAAATCAGTTGGTGAGATTATGTCAATTGGTAAGAGCTTCGAAGAGATTATCCAAAAAGGTCTTCGTATGATTGGTCAAGGAATGCACGGATTTGTAGGAAACCGTGATATCGCATTTGATGATCTTGATTACTCTCTATCACACCCAACAGACCTTCGTATCTTTGCGATTGCAAAAGCATTTGAGGAGGGTTATAGCGTTGAGCGTATCGAGGAATTGACAAAAATCGATCCTTGGTTCCTATCTCGTTTGAAAAACATCTATGACTATACATTAGTATTGTCAAAATATAACCGTATTGAGGAGTTGCCAGCAGACGTATTAGCTGAGGCAAAACGTTTAGGATTTAGCGACTTCCAAATTGTACGTTATGTTGAGAATCCGGAGAGTGGATTTGAAGCAGATATTATCCGTTTGAGAGAGTATCGTAAGAGCTTGAACATTACTCCTAAAGTATGTCGCATTAACACTGTTGCTTCTGAGTATCCAGAGTTGACAAACTATCTATATGTAACATACGGAGTAGATGCTCACCAAATACGTTACGATTACAACTCAGGCAAAAACATTGTGGTATTGGGTTCAGGGGCATATCGTATTGGTAGCTCGGTAGAGTTCGACTGGTGTTCGGTTAATGCCGTAAATACATGTCGCAACTTGGGTTACAAATCAATCATGATTAACTATAATCCTGAGACTGTATCTACAGACTACGATATGTGCGATAAACTTTACTTCGATGAGTTGAGTTTTGAGCGTGTATTGGACGTTATCGACCTTGAGTCTCCTCGTGGAGTCATCGTATCAGTGGGAGGTCAAATTCCAAACAACTTGGCAATGAAATTGTATCGTCGTCAAGTACCTGTATTGGGAACATCTCCAATATCAATTGACCGTGCTGAGAACCGCCATAAATTCTCCGCAATGCTTGACTCACTTGGTATTGACCAACCTCGTTGGAAAGAGCTTACAAGCTTTGAGGATATCGACAAATTTGTAGAGGAGGTTGGATTCCCTGTATTGATTCGTCCAAGCTACGTATTGTCTGGAGCGGCAATGAATGTATGTTACGACCACGAGTCAATGTATGAGTTCCTTGGAGCCGCGGCAAAAGTATCAAAAGAGTTCCCGGTTGTGGTATCTGAGTTCTTGCAAAATGCAAAAGAGATAGAGTTTGACGCTGTTGCTCGCAACGGAGAGGTTATTGAGTACGCAATTTCAGAGCACATCGAGTTTGCAGGAGTTCACTCTGGTGACGCAACACTTGTCTTCCCAGCACAAAAAATATACATGGAGACAGTTCGTCGCATCAAACGCATAAGCAAAAAAATTGCAAAAGAGTTGAACATTTCAGGACCTTTCAATATCCAATACTTGGCTAAAAACAACGATGTTAAAGTAATTGAGTGTAACCTACGTGCATCACGCAGTTTCCCATTCGTATCAAAAATATTGAAACGCAACTTTATCGAAACAGCAACTCGCATTATGTTGGGCGAGCCTGTTGAGAAAGCAGATACTTCAACATTCGATATCGACTACATTGGTATTAAAGCATCTCAATTCTCATTCGCTCGTTTGCATAAAGCTGACCCTGTATTAGGTGTTGATATGTCATCAACAGGAGAGGTTGGATGTATAGGAGCTGACTTTGATGAGGCATTGTTGAATGCAATGATTTCTGTTGGTCACAGAGTACCCGATAAATCAAAAGCAATATTGGTTTCTTCAGGTGATGCTCGAGGTAAAGTTGATTTGTTAGACTCTTGCAAAGTGTTAGCAGATAATGGATACAAAATATATGCAACAGAGGGAACATCGGTATTCCTTAACTCAAATGGAGTGAAAGCATACCCTGTATGTTGGCCCGATGAAGAGGGAGAGAACATCCTTGACCTTCTTTCAAATCATGCAATTGATTTGGTTGTTAATATACCAAAGAACCATACTAAACGCGAATTGACAAATGGTTATCGCATACGTCGTTCGGCAATTGACCACAATATACCTCTATTGACTAATGCACGTCTTGCAACAGCATATATCAATGCATTTATCAACAAACCAATCGACGAGGTAGGAATCTTGTCATGGGATGAGTATAAATAGGCAAAATTCATAATATAAGGAAAGGCTGATTCAATTGAATCAGCCTTTCCTTTTGCCTTTATATTTATTTGTTATGAATTATACATCATTAAAATCATTGATTATAATATCTGACATTGCCTTAACTACATCGTAAGGGTTTGAAGTAGCAACGCCTACAACATACATCCCAGCAGTACGAGCAGCATTAAGTCCGTGAATTGAGTCCTCAAAAACAGCACACTCTTCAGGCTTTACACCCAAGCGTTCTGCTGCAAGAAGAAAACATTGAGGATTAGGTTTTGAGAGGGTAATATCATCTGCTGTGATAATAGTATCGTATTGGCTTTTAAACATAGGGTATGTTTTAAAAACGTTTGCCATCTTCTTGTCGTTAGAACTTGTAACAACAGCACATTTGTATCCTCTCTCTTTAATGCTCTTGAAATAGTCTTCGTAGCCACGTATATAAATAAAAGGCATTGTTGTTTCAAAATGGTCTATTGCAGCAACTACCTTTTCCCTTATATCTTCCTCTTTAAAATAGCGGGTAAGAATGTCGTTAAGAGTTGATCCTTTTACTTTATCAAATATATCGGGGTCATCGGGAAGATAGCAAAATAGTTCTCTCTTCCAAAAGTCGGTATATAAATCCTCGGTATCAAAGATAACACCGTCCATATCAAATAAAACGGCCTTAATATTGCTTGGTAAAAACATTTAAGAATCTCAATTAAATTAATGTTATGCAAATATAGCTTATGTTGTTGAATAGTCTATAAAATAAGTCCCAAAGTTTTTCGTGCTTTGGGACTTATATCGAAATTTAAATTCTATATATATTTCCTATAATGTATATGCACTTAATTTTGCAAGACTCATATAATAAGCTCTCTCTGCATCTAAAGCCATTGTTCGAGCATCGTAATACATCTGCACCTCAACAATGTAATCGAGCATAGTTATCTCTCCACATTCAAGAGCTTTGCCCAAATATTTCATATTAGACAATTGGTCAACAGCCAATTTGGTTTCAGCTGCACTCTTTTGCAGAATAACACTCTTTTCATAGTCATTTTTTATCTGATAGTAGAAATTAACCTCTAACTCTTTCTTTCTGCTTTCCGATGCAATGGCATTTGCTTTAGCCGATTTTACTTTGTTTATATCAGCCCAAAGAGGAATACTCATACCTACTGTAAAACCGTTGAGCTTGGCATCCTTATCCCACTCGCGAGAGTATTCTGCCGATAGCTTGGGAGCCCAAGCAGAGCGGTTAAGTTTAATGGTTCTTTCGCTTAATTCAACCTCATTTCTTGCATACTCCAAAACGGGGTTTAAAGCCTCTGCCTCGGTATACCATACATCAAACAGAGGAAGAGGTGCAATGTCTTCAAACTGCTCAATGTTCAATATAATCTCTTTACCTCCATTAAGAATGGATAGTTGTGATAATATCTCTTGTCTGTCAGCCTCTACGTTTGCTAATTCTCCTTTAGCCAAAGCCAAATCAAGTTTAGCTTTGTTGTACTCTAAAATTGATACATCGCCATTTTCAAATCTCTTTTTAAAGAGAGAAACATTATCGTTAGCTAATGCCAATCTCTCATTAAGTTCTTTGTATAGTGCATTGTGGTAGATAAGATCATAGCATAGAATCTTTGCTTCGAGTAACAGATTAATCCTCTCTCTTTTATACTCAATATCCAAAAGTTGGTTTTGTTTATTTGCAACCCCACTTTTGTAACCGAGAATGGTTTGAAAGTCAAACTCTTGGCTGATAGTAATACCTTTACCTCTTTCAGGGCTATTTGCACCCCATATATAGTTGAATTCAACTTCAGGATTTGATAAGGCAATATCTTCCTTATTAGCATATTTTTGAGCATTATTAGCCTCTCTTAAAGTTTTAAGAGTAAGGTTATTTGCCTCTATTTCTGTAAGCACACTCTCTATATTACCTGTTTGAGACCATGCTGTAATTGATGCAGATACAAATATAATTACAATATAAAAATGTTTAATCATAACGAATTCCTCCTTTTCCTTTTCTCAATAATCATATATACAATAGGAATTACAAACATATTCAATAGTGTAGATGATAAAAGTCCTCCCAATATAACCTTTGCCATAGGACTTTGAATTTCGTTTCCTGGCAACTCACCTCCAATAGCCAACGGGATAAGAGCCAACATCGAAGTAAGAGCTGTCATTATAATGGGGTTTAGTCTGTCTGTAGAACCTTCAATAATTACATCTTTAATATTCTTTCCTTCATCACGCAAAGTATTGTATCTGCTTATAAGAAGCATACCATTACGAGTAGCAATACCAAATAATGATATAAATCCAATAATAGCAGGTATGCTTAGGATACCGTCGCTAAAGTATAATACAAATACACCACCTATAAGGGCAAGAGGAAGATTTAATAAAATAACACCTGCTTGAATTGAACTCTTAAATTGATTATATAAGAGCAAGAAGATGATGATAATTGAGAAAATAGACATAATACTCAAAAGTTTCGAAGCTTCGGCTTCACTCTCAAATTGACCTCCATACTCAATGTGATAACCTTCGGGAAGAGTAATATTTTCATTAATTCTTCTTTTTATCTCATTAACTCCACCAAGTAGATCACCTCCAGACATATTTGCCGATACAACAATTTTTCGTTCAGCATTCTCTCGGTTTATAGTATTCGGGCCCATAACCGATTCAACTTTTGCAACATAATGTAAAGGTACTTTACCCGTGTTAGAATCGATAAGCATGCTTCTTATATCATCAAGAGAGGTACGTTTATTATCATCCAATTTAACGGTAACATCAAAAGTACTATTACCATCATAAACTTGAGAAACAACCTCGCCAGCCAACATTACGTTTATCATTTCTCCAAACTCGCCTAAAGTAATTCCATAATCAGAAAGAAGCTCTCTATTTGGTGTAATTCTCAATTGAGGACGTTCAATTTGTTGTTCCACATTAACATCAGCAATGCCATCAATATCTTTAATCAGTTCTTGAATGTCGTTACCAATATTGAACATTTGATTAAGGTCTTTACCAAATATCTTTATGGCAATATTAGCCCTCGTACCTGATAGCATAGCATCTATACGGTGAGAAATAGGTTGTCCAATCTCAATATTTACACCCGGAAGCACAGAAAGTTTCTCTCTAACTTCAGCAAGCATTTCTTGTTTACTTCTATCTTTGAGCTCAAATGGAGCTTCAATCTCCGATGCGTTAACACCAAAAGAGTGTTCGGCAAGTTCAGCTCTACCTGTTTTTCTGGCAACGGTCTTAATCTCCGGAACCGTTAATAAAATTTCTTCAGCCAAACGACCTACCTTATCACTCTCCTCAAGTGAAATGCCTGGTACTGAACTGATATTAATAGTAAGAGAACCCTCGTTAAACTGAGGTAAAAAACTTCTTCCTAAAGAGAAGAATACTCCAATAGATAAAAGTGTGAGAATAATGGTAGAGATTAATATTACCTTTTTGTGAGATAAAGACCATCTCAAACAATATTTATACCATCTTCCTAAAAGTCTTGAAACAATAGGCTCTCTATCTTTTTTACTCTTTCTCTTTCCACCCAATAGGTAACTACACATTACAGGAGTCAGAGTAAGAGCTATAATTGTTGAAGCAAATAGGGCTACAATAAAAGATATTCCCAATGGTGCTAACATTTTGCCCTCCATACCCGATAAGAAGAACAAGGGTAAGAAACTAACAACAATAATTAATGTTGAGTTTAAGATAGGCAAACGAACCTCTTTTGAGGCTTCAAAAACAACCTTTAAGGTAGATTGTCTATTGCCCTCCTCTTTTGTATTATTTTGTTTTAATCTCTTATATACATTCTCAACATCAACAATAGCATCATCAACCAACGAGCCAATAGCAATAGCCATACCTCCTATACTCATGGTATTAATTGTTAATCCCATGAATTTAAGAGTAAGAATAGATACAATAAGAGATAAAGGTATGGTAACAACAGATATAATTGTTGTACGTACACTCATTAAGAATATAAATAGAATTATAACAACAAAGAATCCTCCCTCATAGAGAGACTTTTGTATATTACTTATTGAGCTATCAATAAAGCGTGATTGTCTGAAAATATTGCTATCTATATTAATGTCTGCAGGAATTTGAGTTTTAATATCCTCCATTACTTTGTCAATGTTTTCAGTAAGCTCAATTGTTCCTGCTTCGGGTTGTTTTGTAACCGTTATTAAAACAGCTGGTTTGGCCTTTGATGATGCCAATCCTATTTTAGGAGCCTTTGAGCCAATTTTAACATCGGCAATATCGTATAAGTGGATATGTTCTCCCTCGCTACGTCTAATTAAACATTCTGCCATATCTTCGGCACTTTTTGAAGAGATGGCTCCACGAATAATATACTCATTACCGTATTGGTAAATAATACCACCCACAGCATTTTCATTGAGGTCTTTTACATCTTTCATTACGTCATCTATAGTAACGCCGTAGTGTCTCATCTTTAGTGGATCGAGAAGTATTTGGTACTCCTTAACATCACCACCAATAACATGAACTTGTGCAACTCCGCTAACAGAAAGCAATCGTGGACGTATTAAAAAGTCTGCTGTAGTTCGTAGGTCTAAAAGCGAAATCGAGTCAGATGATAAACCTATAATCATAACCTCTCCCAAAATTGAGGTTTGTGGACCTAATTGTGGAGTTGATGCACTTTTGGGAAGCTTTCCTGATAGGGTAGATAACTTCTCTGATACAATCTGTCGGGCCCGATAAATATCAGCATCCCAATCAAATTCAACCCATACAATGGAGAATCCTGTTGTAGAAGATGAACGAACTCTGCGAACTCCGGTTGCTCCATTAACTGCAGTTTCAATGGGGAACGAAACCAATTGCTCAACCTCTTCAGGAGCCAATCCTGGGGCCTCAGTCATAATTGTTACTGTTGGAGCATTAAGGTCTGGGAAGACATCAACCTCCATATTCTTTGCAGTGTATATTCCGCCCATAAGGAGTAATGCTGCAGCCATAACAACCACCAATCGGTTATCTAACGAAAACTTTATAATCTTATTAAGCATTTTATAAATTGTTTAAGGTTAGTGTTTATTTGCAGAAAAATCGGCAAATAAATCTTAATTAAATGATTTTATTAATGGCTGTGCGAATGACCTTCAGGAATAACACTCTTTCGTGCTGCAGCTTTAAGTTGATGAACTCCGCTGATGACAACCAAATCTCCGCTGTTTAACCCTTTCAATACTCTTCTCGTTTCGCCATTACTTTCGCCAATAGTAATTTCGGTTTTGCGGAAATGCTCACAGTCAAGAGCAACAAAAACATAGTAGAGCCCTTGATCCTCGCAAATAGCACTTTCAGGAATAGATAATACATCATTCTCTATGTCTGTTAATATGTATATATCGGCATAACTTCCTGGAATTAAATTATCAGTATTATCGAATTCGAAAGTTACAGGAATATAATTCTCTCCATGTGTAATATATTTTCCATACGATAAAAGTTTACCATTCATATCTGATAATTTATACAGATTATCTATCATTGGAAGCTTAAAATTAGCACTCCTTATTTTCGGTAAATGGGCAAAATCTTCATGCTCAATGTTTGATCTCAATAAAAGTTTCTTATTTTTGCTTATCATTGCAATTGTTTGTCCCATTGAAACAAAATCTCCATTGTTTACACTTATTTGTGAGATATATCCGCCTTCAGGAGCAATAACTGCCGAGCCATTACCATCAACTCCATTAATGGCTTCGTATGAGGCTTTTGCGGTCTCATACTCAACTTTAATATCTGCAAAATCCTTTTCGCTGATAATCATATCTTTTACCAACTCCTGAGCACGTTCGTAATCTCGTTTTGCATTTTCGTATGCAATTTTAGCTCTGTAAGCAACGTCGCCATCTTGTAGATTTGAAGAAGATATTGTAAATAGTTTATCTCCTCCGTTGATATATTTGCCATCAACAGGGTAGGGGTTTCCAAATAGAATTACACCGCTTGTGGGAGCAACAATATATATGGCATCAGAAGGCGATGAAATAACATCTCCGCTACATTTTATTATGTTTGAAAAAGGAGCATACTCTATCTTCTTTACTTTAAGATTAGCATTTTCAGATTGTTTATGTGTAAAAACAACAACATCTTTATCATCGTGAAATGCTGCATGAGAATGGCTATGACCATGACCATCATCTTCGTGATGTTCAACCTCTTTTGCATGAGCATGGCTGTGTCCTTCGTGGCTCTCGTGAGAGTGATTATGTACCTCCTCGCTTTCGTGCGAGTGTTTATCCTTTTCTTCGTTACAGCTAAACAAAGAGATAGATGCCATTATGGCAATAGATATATAAAATTTCTTCATAATATTATGTATGATTATAACAACAATCTATCTATATCATAAGGGATATAGTTAGCATTGCTAAATTATAAAAAAATGATTATTGTATAATTATATT
>JAZONU010000357.1:0-1623 GCA_045654605.1 Candidatus Caccoplasma sp.
AAAAATATAACGTAGCCATTGTTCCAGATTATATAGATGTATAAATTAACTAATTACATATTTTTTTTGTATATATACCAAATAGTTTTATATTTGTAAAAGTAAAACTTGTAATTTGTTTGGTTTTAGATATAGGGATATATATTGATTAAGGCAGAGATAAATCCTTTGATATTATTCATATACATTCCTCATTTCTAATCTCTAATTCCTAATTCTCTAATTAAAATATGGACATTTGGATTATTTGGCTTATAGCAACAGCCTCACTAATAGTAATAGAGCTTATAACAGGAATGGTAGCATCGTTCTGTTTAGCAATAGGATGTTTAGCATCAATGATAGTGTCGTTAATGACACCCGAATTGGAAATGCAACTTTTTGCTCTGGCAATAGGAACGCTACTATCGTTTATATTTTTGGCACCTGTAATACGCAAGTGGCAAGCTAAAAAAGTTGATAAGAGTCCTGCAGCACAAAATAGTAATATGGATGCTCTTATAGGTAGAACCGTATTAGTAACACAAACAATACCTGCAAATGGTGAGTTGGGAAGAATTAAAATAGATGGAGATAGTTGGCAGGCACGAAGCGTCAGAGCTTGTGAAATACCGCAAGGTTCACGAGTAAAAGTAGTATCTTACGATAGTATAATAATAGAGGTAGAGGAGATAAAATAAATAGAATATAAACAATAAAAATTAAAGTTATGGAAATAGATGGAATGTTAATATTTTTCGGACTATTAGTTCTGATAGTAATAATAACCGTACTTTCGGGAGTTAAAATTGTACCTCAATCAGAGACGAGAGTAATAGAACGATTAGGACGTTTTCAAAGTGTATTATCTCCTGGAATAAACCTAATATGGCCATTCATTGACCGTCCACGTTCAGTCTATATCCGAGCATCAGTGAGGGGATATGATGGAAGATATATAACACGTGTAATGACAACAACTCGCATCGATCTTCGTGAGCAAGTGTATGATTTCCCATCACAACAAGTAATCACCAAAGACAACGTAACAACAGAGATAAACGCACTATTATATTTTCAGATTGTAGATCCTAAAAAGGCAGTATATGAGATAGATAATCTACCCGTAGCAATTGAGAAGTTAACACAAACATCGTTACGTAACGTAATTGGAGAGTTGGAGTTAGACGAAACCTTAACTTCACGTGATACTATAAACTCTCGTTTGCAAACAATCCTTGATGAGGCAACAAACAAATGGGGAGTAAAAGTAAATCGTGTAGAGTTACAAGACATTACTCCACCAGAGAGTGTACGTGAGGCAATGGAGAAACAGATGCAAGCTGAACGTAACCGTCGTGCAGAGATATTGAATGCCGAAGGAGAGAAAAAATCATTGATACTTCGTTCAGAGGGAGAGATGCAATCACGCATCAACGAGGCAGAGGCACTCAAACGTTCTGAAATATTAAAGGCAGAGGGAGAGTCTCAAGCTAAAATCCTACAAGCACAAGCAGAGGCAGAAGCAATTCGCCGAGTAGCAGAGGCAATAAAAGAGTCTCAAACCGACCCTGCAACCTATATGTTGGCAGTAAAATATATTGAGACATTAAGTCAAATGACTCAAGGTAAAGACACCAAAAC
>JAZONU010000358.1:0-5598 GCA_045654605.1 Candidatus Caccoplasma sp.
AACGAAAACCAATTATTTGTCAAAATATTCGGAATAGAGAATAACTCTTTTTCATCGGCCTGTTCAAAGCAACTGCAATCCAAACCGCTAACTTTTGCAGCCTCACTCAAAAGCTCTTTATCGTAGTAGTCAAATCCTAAACGTTTAGCAAGTTCTTTGCCAATAACCCTGCCGCCACTGCCAAATTGGCGACCTATTGTAATGATAAACTTTTCAGCCATACAATATAAATTAAGAAGATGTAAACTAAATTATAACAAATTTGTCTAAATAATAAATCTATTATGATCAACTGCTAAAATAACAAATAAAATTCAAAACCGTTCCTAAAAAGCAAAAAAAATAAGCTATCTTCGCAAATTGAAATATGAATAATAGCAAAACAAAAATAACACGAGTTTTAAAAAGCATTATAATAACACTAATGCTTATATTCACATTGCCAATAGCAGCTCAACTCAATACTGATAGAGTGATGAATATAGGTCGCAATGCACTCTATTTCGAAGATTACATATTAGCCATACAATATTTTAATCAAGTAATAAAGGTAAAACCCTACATGGCAGAGCCATATTTCTTACGAGGAGCAGCAAAATTGAGTCTCGAAGATTACAAAGGAGCAGAAGAGGATTGCTCAATATGTATAGAGTATAATCCATTTATAATAGGAGCATATCATGTGCGTGGAGTAGCACGTCAAAGTTTGGGAGATAATAAAGGAGCAATAGAGGATTATAGTAAAGCATTGGAGTATATGCCTGAGGATAAAACATTCCTTTTGAATAAAGCCATAGCACAATCAGAGGAAAAACAGATATCGGCAGCCGATAGTACATATTCAAAACTAATTGACCTATACCCCAATTACTATAATGCCTATATAAGCAGAAGTCAACATCGAATACAAAATACCGATACAATAGGAGCGTTATCAGATGTTGAACGAGCACTTGAAATAGACAAATACTCCTCGTATGCTTATGCACAACGAGCAATGCTCTCGTTTATGTTGGGAAAAGACCCAAAAGAGTCGATTGCTGATATGGATAAAGCCATAAAAATTGATCCGGGCATACCATCATATTATATAAATAGAGCAATAATGCTATACACGATTGACAACCTACGGGGAGCAATGGCAGATTACAATCATGTTTTAGAAGAAGATCCTCAAAATGCAATAGCACTATACAATAGGGCACAATTAAAAACTCAAGTAGGCGAATATAATAGTGCCATAGACGATTTCACAGCTATACTTAAAATAAATCCAAACGACATATTCTCAATCTACAACAGAGCAATACTATATAGCCAACTACACATGTATCGCAAAGCAATAAAAGATTATACACGTGTAATAGAAGAGTATCCCGATAATGCAAACCTATACTATGCCCGTTACGATGCATATATAAAATTAGGAGATACCAAGTCGGCAGAAAAAGACTTTTCAAAAGCAGTGCAATTAGAAGAAGAAAATCCCAATACACACATAGTATCACAAAACAGTAACGATAAAGTACGTCAAGAGTCAGACAAAAATATAAATAAATTCAATCGTCTTTTACTATCCGATGACACATCAATAAAAACCGGATACGAAAGTGCTATACGCGGACGAGTACAAGACAATAAATACAGTCTGAAAATAGAGCCACAATTTACACTCACATATTACGAGCAACCCTCGCAGTTGAATCTGCCAAAAAAATATAGCAAAGAGCTTGAAGAGCTAAATCGAGCAAAAATATTACCAAGACAATTAAAACTAACAAACAAAGAATTGAGTCTCGACTCGGTAAAAATAGCCCGACACTTTGCCTCTATATCCGACAACACAAAACTAATCGATATAAACCCTGAAAATGCAGTGCCATACATGTCGCGAGCCATAGATTTTATGCTAATACAAGACTTCAATGGAGCAATAGAAGATTTAACACGCATAACATCATCAAGTACCAACTTTATATTCGCATATTTCCTTCGAGCAGTAGTGCGATATAAACGCATAGAGTATATGCTATCATCAATGAGCTATAGCTCAGCACCTGCATCGCATATAAACGATAATGAGTTGTCGGCACCAACCATTAACAATAGAGCCATATCGTTAGAGTATGAAATGGTATTACGCGATTACGATAAAGTAATAGAAATAGACCCAACTTTCCCGTATTCATACTATAACAGAGCAAATATCCGATGCCAACAAAAAGACTTTAATGGAGCATTAGCAGACTACACCAAAGCCATAGAGCTAAATCCCGATTTTGCCGAAGCTTATTTTAATAGGGCAATAGTCTATACCTACATGACACAAAACCAAAAGGCGATAGTCGACTTAAGCAAAGCTGGAGAATTAGGAATGGTATCGGCCTACAAAGTAATAAAGCTAATATCTGAAAATTAGCCATATAATAAGACATAAAGACAATAGCTAAATGAAATACAAAAAAACTTATAAAAAACTATTGTCAATCACAAAAAAAATACTACCTTTGCCGAGAATTTTACCGAGGAGGTGAAAAAAATGTTAAACCAATAAATTGTGAATGGATAATAACCGACAACAAAACAACCAAAAACCTGTAAAAGGACATCCTCAAAAGAAGGATGAGTTAAAGGACGCATATCGTATCAACGAACGAATAACAGCCAAAGAAGTAAGATTAGTTGGCGATAATGTAGAACAAGGTGTTTATTCAATTTACGACGCAAGAGCAATAGCAGATGAACAAGAGCTCGATTTGGTTGAAATATCGCCAAATGCCGCACCTCCCGTATGTAGAGTAATAGATTTTCAAAAATTCCTCTACCAACAAAAGAAACGTGCAAAAGAGCAAAAGGCGAAAGCAGCAAAAGTTGAGATAAAAGAGATACGATTCGGACCACAAACCGACGATCACGATTACAACTTTAAACTAAAACACGCTATTGAGTTCTTGAAAGAAGGAGCAAAAGTAAAAGCGTATGTATTCTTTAAAGGACGTTCAATCCTATTCAAGGAGCAAGGAGAAGTATTACTACTTCGTTTTGTGAACGACCTTGAAGAGTATGGAAAATTAGAGCAAATGCCACGTCTCGAAGGAAAGAGAATGATAATAATGCTCTCACCAAAGAAAAAGTAAAAAATTACCGACAAACGGTAACAGATTAATAAATAACTAAAAAACAAAACAATGCCAAAAATTAAAACTAATTCCGGTGCCAAAAAGAGGTTTGCCCTTACCGGAACAGGAAAGATTAAGAGAAAACACGCTTTCAAAAGTCACATCTTAACAAAGAAGACTAACAAGCAAAAACGTAACTTAACTCACTTCACAACAGTAGCTAAAGCTGACGAGAAGAACATCAAAAAGTTACTTTGTATTTCTTAACAAACACAATTAATTAAACGGAGAAATCCAAATTATTAACCGGATGTATTAGCACAAAGATTATCGAAAAAGGTGATAACGCTAACATTCAAAAAACAGTAAAAAATTATGCCACGTTCAGTAAATCATGTAGCATCAAGAGCAAAAAGAAAGAAAATTTTGAAATTGACCAGAGGTTATTTCGGAGCACGTAAAAACGTTTGGACAGTAGCAAAAAATACATGGGAAAAAGGTCTTACATACGCATACCGCGATCGTAAAGACAAAAAAGGCAACTTCCGTTCATTGTGGATACAACGTATCAACGCTGCAGCACGTCTTGAAGGAATGTCTTATTCAAAACTAATGGGAGCAATACACAAAGCAGGTATTGAAATTAACCGCAAAGTTCTTGCTGATTTAGCATTGAATAATCCCGCAGCTTTCAAAGCAATTGTTGACAAAGTAAAAAACGCATAATAAAATAAAGCGTAAAGATAAAACTCCTGACCAATAGTCAGGAGTTTTTTTATTAGTCAGATGTTAGATGTTAGATGTCAGATGTTAGATGTCAGTTGTTAGATGTTTGTTAACTAGCATTAGCTCGTTGAATCTGCTCTTGATCTGTATTTCCCAAACAAGTTTGGTACTACTCTCGTTTATTCACAGATTTGTGGCTTTAGCCACGAACTAATTTCTATTAAACTTCTTAGATAAACCTACAGGCTTTAGTGAATTAAAGACCATACTCTGTCTCTATACCTCCATTAACTACACATAAAAAGGTAATTGGTCCAATTACCTTTTTATATCTAACAACTAAAAACTAACAACTGATAACTACTTAATACCCTTAAGCCTTGTAACCAGAGAATCAGCTACAACATTGAAAGCCTCCTTGTTCTCTTTGCTGATAGGCTTTTTAGGTTGCGATTTAATAGTTAAAGGATTAATATACTTGCCATTCTCTTGTATCCTAAAATCAAGGTGAGGACCAGTTGAAATACCAGTAGAACCAACATAACCAATCACCTGTTTTTGTTTAACGTAATCACCCACATTAAGACCTTTAGCAAATTTAGAAAGGTGCATATAAGTAGTGATATAGCTATTGTTATGCTTAATCTTCACATAATTACCGCCACCACCTTTTTGGTATGCCTTAGCAATAACCTTACCGCTACCAATAGCATACACCGGAGTACCAGTAGGAGCAGCATAGTCAACACCATGGTGCGATCTGTATCGTTTTAAAACAGGGTGGAAACGACTATTAGTAAACTTAGAAGTAATACGATAATAATCAAGCGGAGCCTTTAAGAACGCACCCTCAAGACTATTACCATCAATATTATAGAACAACTCCTCATTATCCTGAACAAACGGAATAGCATAAATAGTAGTATCAGCAGTTTTAAACGAAGCCGCTATAATACGATAGTTGTTAATAGGAGTATCACCCACAAACTCACCCTCGTAAATAAGCCTATACTCATCACCATTTTGAATACCGAAGAAATCGACCGACCATCCAAAAATATTTGACATTTCCACAGCTAACACAGGAGGAGCATCATTCTCTTCCATCGATACCCATAGTGAAGAATTTACCACACCGGCAACCTCATGCTCTTGCCACGAAGAAGGATTCTGTTTGCGTGTAGCAGAGAAGTTATCCTTAATATCAAAAACTACATAATTTCTAATATTCTCCTCATATATTAAGTAGCGAGGCGATTGAGCCGAGTCCTTTTCGCAAAGCAGAGAACAACATTGTCCAGGACGTAATTTTCGAGCATTAAAGACCGAATCAGGACATTGAGTCATATTATATACATCAGCAGAAGAAAAGCCCAAACGCATAAGCATAGTACTCAACGTCTCTCTCTCTCGCAAAGTATCGCTTTTAACAATAAAATCCTCAATAGGTAAATCATATTTATAAACCTTCTCTTTAACAGGAGAAACATTAGAACACTCTTGCATATCACCACTATCAGACTCGCACGATGAAAAACCCCAACCGGCAGTAACAGTCAATAATAATGCAATAATAGATCTATTAATTTTAAAGAAGCTACATTTCATAAATGATAAAATTATATTCACTTAAAACAAGCACGTTAATTTTACAAATTTAATAAAAAATAGGCGAATAGGATAGGGGATAAGAATTAAATAAGATTAAAAATTAATGGGCGGTTGGTTGTGAATTGCTTTCAAATTAGTATCT
>JAZONU010000359.1:0-1592 GCA_045654605.1 Candidatus Caccoplasma sp.
AAAAGAGAAATTCTTCTCATTGGCAGGAAATCAGTTTATGGAGTTAAATACCGTATTCCAACTATATAGTGCAGTATTAGAGGGCGACGAGGCATTGAAGAGTGCCGATAAACTACTCTTTATGCCCGATTTGTTTGCCTACTTCTTAACAGGAAGAGCAGTAAATGAATATACCATATCGTCAACCTCACAAATGCTAAATTCTCTATCTCGCGAGTGGGATGCTACAATATTTGATACATTGTCGTTACCCAAAAACTTAATGCAAGAGGTTGTATATCCGGGAACAAAAATAGGCGACTTAACAGAGGATATGCAAGAGGAATTAGGAGGTAACGCATCGGTTGTTGCAGTTGGCTCACACGATACAGCATCGGCACTTGCAGCCATTACAGCCGACGACGATGAGTGGGCATTCATCAGTTCAGGAACGTGGTCGTTGATGGGAATGGTAACACCAACTCCACTACAAACTCCAGATGTTTTGGCATCAGACTTTACAAACGAAGGAGCAGTATCTGGTGATATTCGTGTATTAAAGAATATAACAGGTTTGTGGTTATTGCAATCGCTTGTTAAGGAGTGGACAGCACAAGGTCTTGACTGCGACTATTCACGAATGGTAATTGAGGGAGAGACATCAAAATGCCAAAGCGTAATACCTGTTACAGATAGCAGATTTACAGCACCCCGAAGCATGAAAGAGGCTATTGATAGTTACTGTAAAGAGACTAACCAAGAAGTACCACAAACACAAGGTGATTATATGCGATTGGTTTGTCAGTCATTAGCAACTGAGTATGCTAAGGTAAAACAAGAGTTAGAGAAATCAGTAGGTCGTCAAATAAAGACAATCTACATAGTTGGAGGTGGATCTCAAAACGGACTATTGAATAAACTGACTGCAGAGAAAACAGGCTGCAAAGTTGTTGCAGGTCCTGTTGAAGCAACAGCAATTGGTAACATTAAAGTTCAAGCTCAAGCAGCAGGTGAGTTATCAAAAGAGAATCCACTAATATTAAAAGGCAAAGGAATGGAATTAAAAACATTTATGCCATAAAAAATATGAATATGAAGAACACAAAAGAATCACTATTAAGACACAATGGTGTAAATTACACAATACCATTTATACTTATAACAGCACTATTCATGTTATGGGGATTTGCGAATGATATAACAAATCCAATGGTAGCTGCATTTCAAACAGTAATGGAGTTATCCGCGACCAAAGCATCAATGGTTCAATTTGCTTTTTATGGAGGATATGCAACAATGGCAATACCTGCTGCTCTATTTATTCGCAAGTATAGCTATAAAAGTGGAGTATTGCTGGGATTAGCACTATATGCCATAGGAGCATTTATGTTTATACCTGCCGCATCATATGAGGATTTTACATTTTTCTGTATCTCGTTGTATGTATTGACATTTGGATTAGCCTTTTTAGAAACAACAGCAAATCCTTTTATAATGTCATTAGGCTCAAAAGCAACAGCAACACGAAGATTAAATTTAGCACAAGCATTCAATCCAATAGGATCATTATCGGGAATGGCAATAGCATCCTTTGTAGTATTGCCACAATTATG
>JAZONU010000360.1:0-1060 GCA_045654605.1 Candidatus Caccoplasma sp.
CTCTTTTGCAGTTATGCTACTTACTGTTGTAAATGCATCTGCATTTAGTGCTGCATTTTTCTCAACAGAGTGTTTTGACACCATATTTAACTCGGCAGCCATTTGATCACCGAAATATCCTGGAAGGTAATCGTATAGAGGTTTGCCGTTTGATGCTATTGAACGTCCTACTGATGTTGCGTGTGTTGTAAATACTGTTGCAACCGAAGGAAGGTTCTTTTTAACATAAAGTAATCCCATTCCTGTTGTCCACTCATCGAAGTGAGCAACTACGTTATATTTCTCTCCTTCAATGAATTTATAGAAGCTCTCCATTGCACGGGCAACTGATACAGCAAACATACATGCTTCGTCGTAATCGCCATACGCGGGTAATGAATCGATACCAAAATCGTTCCACATTTGTCCGTATATTGCATCACGTTCTGCAAATGTATCTTTGAAATCAACTAAAATTGCAATGGGAGTTCCGGGTATTTGCCAACGTCCAATTTTTACTTTTAATCCTGCGTCAGCAGCGACTTTACGCCAACCCTTAAGAAGTGTTGCACTCTCTTTGAATGCGATATTGCCACCCTCTAAATCAGGTCCGAAAAATATTACTTTGTCTTTGTTCTTCTCTTGAAGTGTTCTTGCTTTTGTTGATAGTACGGTATATATACCTCCTACAAGGTTACACACTTCCCAACTTGCCTCAAATATATAATCAGGGGTAGTTTGTTTCTTCATTAAATCAATATTAAGTTAATACCACATTGCCCGTAAAACATCTGTTTACGGACAATTTTTTTATAACTAATTTCTATGTTTCTAAAAATTAGACCGCAAAAGTACTCATTTTTTTTGAGTTATGAAAATTATACGGCTATAAGTTATCAACAATTGAGACTACATATTTGACCTTATTTCTCTCAGAATAAGATAAAAGTTTCGCGATATCTATTATTTATTGAACATTTAAAGGTTAGAGCATATATATTTTTGCACATAAATGTTTTCTAAACTTTTATCTTAATTTATATATTTTTTATAGCATTTATTTTGAAATAAGATTACGATA
>JAZONU010000361.1:0-4075 GCA_045654605.1 Candidatus Caccoplasma sp.
TTTTGATGCGTCAGTGATTGCTACAATACGACGTTGTGCCTCACCTTTGCCTACTTGTGTCTCTAATTGCTGTTTCAACAAACGGAAAGCAATTGCTGGTTCTGTTGTTGTTCCTGATTTAGAGATATTGATAATTCCAAACTCTTTGTCTTTCAAGAACTCTTGCATATCAGCCAAGTAGTCCTCGCCAATGTTGTGTCCTGCGAACAACACTTGTGTTTTTGCATTTTGATCGTAACTTGCGAACGTGCTTGACAAAGCATCGATAACGGCTTTTGCTCCAAGGTAGCTTCCTCCAATTCCGATTACCACTACAAAACGACAACGACGACGCAAGTTAATTGCTGTTGTTTCAATATCGGTTAAGAACTTGTGATCAATCTCGGCTGGTAGGTTTAACCATCCTAAGAAGTCATTTCCTGCTCCGTTTCCTGAGTAGAGTGTCTCAATTGCTTTCTCTACCTCTGGTGCTATCTTTTGAAGTTGCTCTTGTGCCGATGCTCCAAGTGCCTTCTCTAACTCTAATTTTATAGAATTCATCACTTTTGTTTTTAAATTTTGTGCCAAAATTAATTAATTTGATTTAACAATCAAAGATTTTTGAATATCTTCGTAGAAATTTTTCATAAATGAATGGTCTGCTAATCATATTTATTATTTTAGGATACTTTTCCTTACTAACATTTATTGCCCGATTATCGGCAAAAAAGGGTGATAACGACGCTTTTTTTCGAGGCAATGGTAATTCTCCCTGGTGGTTGGTTGCTATCGGCATGATTGGTACATCTATTTCTGGTGTTACTTTTGTTTCGGTACCTGGCATGCCCAAGGATATTGGCATGAGTTACATGCAGATGGTTCTTGGTTTTGCTGTAGGGTATATCATCATTGCTAAGGTTCTTTTACCTCTCTACTACAAACTCAATCTTATTTCAATATACAAATATCTTGACAAAAGGTTCGGTAATAGAAGTTATAAAACTGGAGCTATATTTTTTATAATATCTAAAATTACAGGTGCCGCTGCCCGCCTTTTCTTAGTTGTCCTTATTCTTCAAGGACTGGTTTTTAACAAGATGGGTGTTCCGTTTGAGGTTACTACAATATCTATTATTATTCTTATTTGGCTCTACTCTCACAAAGGTGGTATAAGATCGATTGTAAGAACAGATGCTCTGCAAACTATAATCCTACTCACAACTGCCGGATTAATTATTTATGCAATTTCTTCAAAAATGGGTATCGGCTTGGGTGAGAGCTTCTCTCTTATTAAAAATAGTGAGCACTCTGATATTTTTGTTTTTGACGATTGGAGTTCAAAACAGAACTTCTTTAAGCTATTTTTTAGTGGTATTTTCATCACTATTGTTATGACGGGTCTCGACCAAGATATGATGCAAAAGAATTTAACTATTAAGACTTTAAAGGAGGCTCAACGTAATATGTATATTTATGGTGCTGCCTTTATTCCTGTTAATTTAATATTCTTGTGCATTGGTATTCTGCTTTTGTCATATGCCAACTTCTCCGGTATTGAAATTCCTGAAAAGGGCGATGAGATTTTACCTATGTTGGCAACAGATTATTTAGGTGGTACAGTGATGATTCTATTCTGTATTGGTATTGTTGCTGCTGCCTTTTCGAGTGCCGACTCGGCTCTAACTTCGCTTACCACCTCTTTCTGCTTAGATATTGTGCGTACGGACAAAATGGATAAACAACGTGCTGAAAAGATTAGAAAATTATCACACATTGGTATATCTGTTTTGTTTGCTCTGATTATTATGACAATAAGATATATGGATAGCGACAGCGTTATTGATGCTATTTACACAATTGCAGGATATACATACGGACCATTGCTCGGTTTGTTTGCCTATGGACTAATAACCAAGGGCAAACCAAACGACAAACATATTCCTTGGTTTGCTATTGCATCGCCAATTATATGTTTTGCTTTGAGTTATTCATTACAACAATTCACCGGATATAAGACAGGCTACGAGCTACTAATGATTAACGCATCTATTACTTTTATCCTGCTATGGATTTCGAGTAAGAGGAGTTCTTTAATTAGGAATTAGTACATTGCTTTGCAACAATTAGGAATTTTACTTATGCCAAACAACGTAAGTCTGTTAATTTCTAATTCCTCATCACTAATTCATAACAAAGGCGACCGCTTGGTCGCCTTTGTCTATTGGTATTGTTACTCAGCCTTTCCGTGGCAGTTTTTGTATTTCTTTCCACTTCCGCAAGGACAAGGATCATTGCGTCCTACTTTTGGTTCTGCCTTTATTGGAGTGTGTGCCGCAGAACTTTGTGCTCCTCCGCCTGATGCTGTTGCTCCCTCTCTTTGCTCAGATAGTGAGTCTTTTTGAGTGCGATAACGGCTGTAGTCTTGACGACGTTCTGGCGCCGCTTCTCGTACCTCTTCTCCTTCTCGTAGAGGTATTTTCCCTCTTAACAATATAGATACACTCTTCCTGTTGGTAGCTTCCAACATATCACGGAATAATCCGAACGACTCTATCTTATAAATCAATAATGGGTCTTTTTGCTCATAGCTTGCTGCTTGAACTGATTGACGCAATTGATCCAAATCGCGAAGGTGTTCTTTCCATGACTCATCTATTATGTATAACAATATTGTTTTTTGGAATTGCTTACATATTGATGCGCCCTCGGTTTCGTAAGCCTCTTTTAAATTACATTTTATATTATATACTCGTTTTCCATCGGTTACGGGTATCATAATATCCTCGAAACGGTTGCTGTCTTTCTCGTAAATATGTTTTATTACGGGATAGGCCACCGATGCCAATTGTGCTTGTTTTCTATTGAAGGCTTCGATTACGGTTTCGTACAATTTATCGTTCAAGACTTGTTTCTTCTCTCTGAGGAATGTCTCTTCATCGAATGGCAACTCTACTGCAAATGTTTTAAGGGTATCCTCTTGTAACGATAAGTAATCAGAATTTGAAGTATGGATATCAATTATTGTGGTTACGCAGTCTGATATCATATTCATTATATCTATTCCAATTCTCTCTCCCATAAGGGCATGGCGACGTTTTGAATAGATCAACTCGCGTTGTGAGTTCATCACATCGTCATATTCCAATAGTCGTTTACGAATACCAAAGTTGTTCTCCTCTACTTTGCGTTGTGCTTTTTCTATTGAACGAGATATCATACTATGTTGTATCATCTCTCCCTCCTTAAAGCCTAAACGGTCCATTACTTTAACTATTCGTTCTGAAGAGAATAGTCGCATTAGATTATCTTCTAACGATACAAAGAATACTGATGAACCTGGGTCTCCTTGACGTCCTGAACGTCCACGCAACTGACGATCGACACGACGAGATTCGTGTCTTTCGGTTCCGATTATGGCAAGACCTCCTGCCTCTTTCACGGCATCGGATAGTTTGATATCGGTTCCACGTCCCGCCATATTGGTTGCGATTGTTACTGTTCCTTTTTGTCCGGCTTGTGCTACGATATCTGCCTCTTTTTGGTGCAATTTAGCATTCAAAACATTATGTTCAATGCGACGCATCTTCAACATTTTGCTTAATAGCTCCGAAATTTCAACAGATGTTGTTCCCACCAAAACAGGACGTCCTGCTGCTACCAACTCCTCTATCTCTAATATTACGGCATTATATTTTTCGCGTTTTGTTTTGTAAACGCGGTCGTTTATATCGGCACGTAATATAGGTTTATTGGTTGGGATGGTTATTACATCTAATTTATAGATATCCCAAAACTCTCCTGCTTCGGTCTCGGCAGTACCTGTCATTCCTGCCAATTTGTGATACATACGGAAGTAGTTTTGAAGTGTTATTGTCGCAAATGTTTGGGTTGCAGCTTCAACTTTAACCCTCTCTTTTGCCTCAATTGCTTGGTGTAATCCGTCAGAATAACGGCGTCCCTCCATTATACGTCCGGTTTGCTCATCTACAATTTTTACTTTATTGTCTATTACAACATACTCTTCGTCCTTATTGAATAGTGCGTATGCTTTTAATAGTTGATGTACTGTGTGTGTACGTTCTTGTTTTATTGCATA
>JAZONU010000362.1:0-3369 GCA_045654605.1 Candidatus Caccoplasma sp.
AAATCACAAGTTTTAACGGACGAATATCTTGCGATGAAGCTCTTTGTGAGTCCATCACAAAAATATTCTCTTGCTTTAATAAATCTACAGCCGGAAGATTTACGGGAATGTTTACAGGCATATTTGCTTTATAATTAATTAGAATACATATCCAAAGCCTATATTAAAATAGACGTTGTACATATTAAAACTCATAGCAGTAAAGTCGCTTTTGAATAGCGGCATACAACCCCAAGTCAAATCTCCTGATATTAATAGATGTTTGTATGGAATAAAATCTACACCAAATTGAACACCTGCATCAACTTTACGCATATCGTTAGAGAAATCGTAAGTAGCATCAACACCATCCACTCTTGGACCAATAGGAGAACCATCTCTCATATAACCATTAGTAGCAGTACCAGAGAACTCTCCATTAACCAAGAACGAAACATATCCACCAAATTTTATATCCCAACGTGGAGATATGTCGTAAACAGCCAACAAAGGCAATGTAATGTAGTTGTTGTGTACCTTAGTTGTAACATCTCCGGTAAACACACCCTCGATAGTAGAACCCTCCATTGAAACAACCAATTGATAGTTCTTTACAGATGTTTCTGTTTGCATACCTTTGATATCAAACTTGATACCTGATTGTAATCCCCATTTATTGTTGAAGTTATATTGAGCAGTACCTGCAATTGTAAAAGAGAATGTAGGTTTAAATGAGTTTATAGTTCTAATCTCTGCAGGTAATCCCATAGGAGCAGTACCTCCAAGATTAAAACCAGCTTTAGCTGCAAAAACCCATCTATCTTCAGGTGCAGCCTTTTCAACACGCTTCTCTCTAATATGAACTTTTGCTGCACTTATCTCTTGAGTTGCAAAACATAGTGCAATAACTAATAGAATATATATCTTTTTCATCGATTGTCTGTTTTAAAGTTGTTTTTATTCACATATCAATTCAGAATCGTCAACCCAGAGTTTACTTCCAGGAGCACCTTTGAACTCTGCACCATAGTAGCTTGGCGAGAATACAATCGCTATACTATATTCGTAGTTTGCCAAACGAACGGGGTCGATTTCGGCAGAGAATGTAAATGGTAACTCTTTGTAGATATACTCATTGGGATATCCGTTTTCATTTGTTGGAGTCCCATATTTGTCATTGTCTGTAAGAATAGCTCTACCTACCTCAGCTGGGCTCGATAGAATAGTTGAGCCATCAAGATAGTTCTTACCATACAACTCTTTTGCTTTTACATTGTCGAACATAATTGCGTAGATAGCAGCAAAGTCTTTCTTGCTACCGGTTGTGGGGTCAGTATATTCGCCAATTTTTTCTCCATCACCTTTAGGATCTGTATTGTATACATTAATTGTACCTCCGCTTTGGTATTTAAACCAAGTAGTAAGTTTAACTGGTTTTTTGTTGAAAGGCATACCAAAACGAGTAGCTTTCATTTGTTGTTGCATAATGTTGATACCTTTGCCAGAGAACTCCCCAATAAATAGGTTTCCGGCAGCAAGTGGTGAACCTTGACCAATTTTACCAACATAACGAGTCTCCAAAACGGCAGCATAAGCTCCAGAGTGAGCATCGTCTTGCGATGTAGTTTTTTAAGTTGGATAATCTTCTGGGTTTATACCTTTACCTGTGATACGGTAACCCAAGTTACCCGAAGCCCAAACATATAGGTCAGAGGTGTTGCCTTCTTCATCCATTAATCGTTCAAAACACTCGTCATAAACACCTGTTGAAGAACGGTTCTCCGACCAGTTTTCAAAGTGGTATTGAGTAGGGAAGGTCATCTCCAAAATTCTTACCTCATGAATTTTTCTCCATTTCCCGTCCTCTGATTCAACTTCTATCTCGTGAGAAGTAGAATAGTCAAAGTTATCATTACCCCTTATAATTTTAGCACCGTCAGATAACACAAATGAGATATCAGAGACATTCTTTCTATCTCCGTATGCTCCAGGAGAGATAAATATTGTTATACGTTCATTTTCAATTTTTTTACTTATTATCACATCTTTACCTAATATAACGTCCACAATATCTGCTTCAGCATTTGGTAATTCATCTTTAATACAACTTGTAAATACCAACAAAGGCATTAACATAGCAAGAAGTATTCGCATAATTGATTTTTTCATTCTTTATTATTTTGAGTTATATAATATACCTATTATAAAATTTTCTCCATTTTTCGGCTGCAAAGGTAATCATTTTTAGCGAATTAATATATTTTTTTAGCCGAAAACAACATGTCATGTCGGTTATATAACTAATATTTAAGTTATTACCATATAAATAACAAAAGGAGGTTTTTAAAACCTCCTTTTGTTAAAAAATATTTTGAATGTTTATTATACAATGTATTGAGAACTGATTGACTCGTTATTGTGAGCACGACGAATAGTCTCAGCAAACATTTTAGCAATGCTAATGATATGAGCTTTAGGACAATCTTTATTGAAAGGGATACTATCAGTAAAAATCATCTCTGTCATTTTAGAGTTCATAACGCGTTCGCTTGCCGGATCAGACATAACCGCATGGCTTGCTAATGCACGAACAGATTTAGCACCTTGATCCATCATAAGGTCAGCAGCTTTAGTTATAGTGCCTGCTGTGTCAACCATATCATCAACAAGAATAACATTTTTACCCTCAACGTCTCCGATAACCATCATGCTCTCCACAACATTAGCTTTTGCTCTTGATTTGTGGCAAAGTACCAAAGGTACACCAAAGTATTTAGCGTATGTGCTTGCACGTTTTGAACCACCAACGTCAGGAGAAGCAATTACCATATCCTCAAGTTTTAGAGATGCTATGTAATCAACAAATACCGAAGATGCATATAGGTGGTCAACAGGAACATTGAAGAATCCTTGAATTTGGTCTGCGTGAAGGTCCATAGTAATCAATCTGTCAATACCTGCTACACTTAACAAGTCAGCAATAAGTTTTGATGCAATTGATACACGAGGGCGATCTTTGCGGTCTTGACGTGCCCATCCGAAATATGGAACAACAGCAATTACTGAAGCTGCTGATGCACGTTTAGCTGCATCAATCATAAGCAAAAGCTCCATTAGATTGTCCGAATTAGGGAATGTTGATTGTACTAAATATACCTCACAACCACGGATTGACTCTTCAAATGACACAGCAAACTCTCCGTCTGCAAAGTGTTGAATAATCATGTTGCCGAGAGGACATCCTAAGTTCTCACAAATTTTCTCTGCCAAATAGCGTGTGTTTGTTCCTGCAAATACCTTTACCGGTCTTTCGTTGCTCATTGTAGTTTGTTTTATATTTTTGAAATTTATTTCCCTTTTTTAAAATTACTTTTTAATTATTCTGAACAA
>JAZONU010000363.1:0-8097 GCA_045654605.1 Candidatus Caccoplasma sp.
TGATTAACAGTCAGATGCTCTAACCGACTGAGCTACTGAAGAAGATTTACGCACTTCTATTATGGAAATGCGGTGCAAAAGTAAAGCCAATTTTCGAATTATGCAACTAATAAGGCAACTTTTTTAATAAAAGTGGCTAAAAAAGTAAAAAAACAGCCATAAAAAGCATCTTAAAGATTTTTATATTGCAGATAAGACAAAAGATAACTACCTTCGCATATATAAAATTCAACGGAATATGAGATATATATCAAAACTAATAACAACAATAATTTTGTTTGCTCTATTTAGCAATGTAGCAAATGCCGATAAACATAATTTCGAGCTAATAAAAAACACAAATATTTTTAACTCAATACTAAAAGAGCTATCACTATTTTATGTAGATTCAATAGATGCTGAAAAAATTATAACCAAAGGCATAAACAGTATGCTCTATTCTCTTGACCCCTACACAACATATATCCCAAAATCGGAGGAGCAAGATTTTAAATTTATAACAACAGGCGAATATGCTGGAGTTGGTGCATTAATTTCAAAACGCGATTCTCTTATTCAAATTACAAGCATATATGAAGGCAACCCCGCACATAAAGGGGGAATGAAAATAGGTGATCGTATTATCGAAATAAATGGAGAATCGATGGTGGGGAAAAGCAACGATTACGTAAGCGACCACCTTAGAGGAAAAGCAAATTCTCTTGCTGTAATAAAGGTTAAACGTCCATGTGTCGATAGCATTGTAACTCTTGATGTAACACGTAAGAAAATATACATCCCTGCCGTTTCGTATTACGGCGTTACTCAAAATGATGTTGGTTATATATACATATCATCGTTCAATAGCAACACGGCATCGGAGGTTAAAGATGCCTTACTCGATTTAAAGAAAAACCATAATATAAAATCGTTGCTTATCGATTTACGCAGTAATCCGGGAGGTTTACTTGATGAAGCAATAGGAGTAATAAACCTTTTCATACCAAAAGGCAAAACAATATTAGAGACTCGAGGCAGACTTAAAGAGCTTGAAAAGAGCTATAAGACATCACAAAACCCCATAGACACCGAAATTCCTCTTGCCATTTTAATTGATGACGAGAGTGCTTCGGCATCAGAGATTGTGGCTGGAGTAATGCAAGACCTCGACAGAGCAGTAATAGTGGGAAATAGATCATTTGGAAAGGGGTTGGTTCAAAGCACACGAGCATTACCCTATGAAGGAACTCTTAAAATAACAACAGCAAAATATTATATCCCAAGCGGAAGATTGATACAAGCCATAGACTATTCTAACCGCAATGCCGATGGCTCTACATCGCGTATCCCCGACTCACTTACAACCGAATTTAAAACGGAGATAGGACGTATAGTTCGCGACGGAGGAGGTATAACTCCCGATGTTAAATACGAATATCCCGAACAAAGCAACATTATGTATTACCTAACAATAGGCTATCACATATTCGATTATGCAACTCAATATGCGGCAACACATCCAACAATTGCATCTGCAAAAGAGTTTAAATTAACCGACGAGGAGTATAATCAGTTTAAAGAACAATTGAAAGCAAAAAACTTCACCTACGATAGGGAGAGTCTTAAACTATTGGAGAAATTAAAAGAGGTGGCAAAATTTGAAGGATACCTTGATGATGCCGAAGAGACAATAAACACACT
Source organism: Candidatus Caccoplasma sp. (assembly GCA_045654605.1). Lineage (GTDB taxonomy): Bacteria > Bacteroidota > Bacteroidia > Bacteroidales > G3-4614 > Caccoplasma_A. Next base: position 1,681 of record JAZONU010000363.1, read on the forward strand.
CGAAAAGCTATTGGAGCATAATTTAGATAAAGATTTAGAGGAGTTCAAAGAGGAGATAAAAACTGATTTGGAGATGAATATCATAGAACACTACTACTACAAAAAAGGAGTAATGACAAGAGTAGTGGAGGATGATAAATGCATTAAAAAAGCTATTGATGTATTAAAAGACCCAAAACAATATAAAGAGATATTATCTCCAAAAAAATAGCATTATGGCACACCCATTAGATAAATTTCAATATTGCCCCGCATGTGGGTCGAGTCTCTTTGCCGAAAATGGTAAATACTCTAAAAAATGTAACGATTGCGGATTTACCTATTACGATAACCCCAAAGCGGCAACCGTAGCCATAATTATAAATAGTAAGAACGAGATATTGGTGTGTCGCCGAGCCAAAGATCCTGCAAAAGGCACTCTCGACCTCCCGGGTGGTTTTACCGATATAGGAGAAACTGCCGAAAACGGAGTAATACGCGAAGTAAAAGAGGAGACAGGGCTTGATGTAACAGAGGTGAAATTTCTCTTTTCAAAGCCCAATATATACCCCTTCTCGGGCATGATTGTAAATACAATGGATCTCTTCTTCATCTGTAAGGTTGAAACAACAGAAAACCTAATGGCAAATGACGATGTTGCAGAATCACGTTTTGTGCCTATCAAAGATTTATCGCCCGAAGATTTTGGACTACGTTCAATACGAGAAGCTGTTTCGGAACTGAAAAAGATGAATCTATAAACAGAACTACTTCTCTATTTGCAAAATATGCAAAGGAATACCTCCGAGTTGTGAAGCAACCTCAGAGTAAGAGCTGTAAAAACTTCCATAAATTTTTGACGTGTGCGACAGCAACCACATCTCCTTTACAGCCTCCTTCATTCCCTGTAAACTATCACGATTACAGTCGGTATCTATAGATAAAATTCTATCTCCAAAGATTCTCTTTAACTCACTTTTAGTGGGCTTATCGTCTGTGGCAACATAAAATTTAGTATCAGCACACAAATTAATCTCTCTTTGCATAGCATCACAAAAGAGAGTGAGAGGCGAATTTTTTATTGACAAAGTATTATCAGTTCTGCGAATATGAACACCAATAGTGTTCGAGGTAAAATTCTTATTTACAAAATCATCAACCGATGAAAGTATATCACTCTTAGGAATAAAGTTTTTAGAAAAAGAGTCAGAATAGTTACCAAACTCATAACAACTCTCTATTAACACCCTGCCACCATTCAAAATAGTATCGACAATACAACCCTTATCACGCAAACGAATAAAGTCGGGAGAGTATATAGTTGTATCAAACATAAGAGGAGCTGTAATAGAAGGCAACCAAAGAGTATGACGTCGCGAAGAACGATATAAAAATCTGTCAAAAAACGAAGCCTCTTTAACAGATAAAGCATCATACCGGGGAGTTTCAAATAACTCTCCAAAAGGAGCATTAAGTTCAAAGTTGCTAAACCACACCACCTTTAAAGGAATAAGTGAAGTTCTTGCAAGTTCGAGAGCCGAATTTAAAGCTCTCATACGATTTGCCAACCCTCCGTATGGAGTAATAGTAATATCTCTCTTTCTCACAAATAAAATAATTTAACCGACTACAAAAGTATATCAAAAAATCTGTTTGTAAAAGAAGCATATTTTTATTAATTTCGCAACAAGCAAATAAGAAGTATAATGGCAGGCAAAATTGCAGAAACACCCCTAATGAAACAGTATATCGAGATGAAGGGAAAACACCCTGACGCTATACTGCTATTCAGAGTAGGCGACTTTTATGAAACATTCTCTAACGATGCAATAGAGGCATCTGAAATATTAGGAATAACCCTTACTCGCAGGGCAAACGGAGCTGCACAATTTGTAGAGTTGGCAGGATTTCCGCACCATGCCTTGGATGCCTATCTACCCAAACTCGTAAGAGCCGGAAAACGTGTTGCCATTTGTGAACAGCTCGAAGATCCCAAACTGACAAAAAAATTGGTTAAACGAGGAATTACCGAGTTGGTAACTCCCGGAGTATCGATAAACGACAACGTATTAAACCACAAAGAGAACAACTTTGTGGCAGCACTACACTTCGACCGACACTCTTGCGGAATATCTCTGCTTGATATCTCAACAGGAGAGTTTTTGACTGCCGAAGGTAGCTTTGACCACATTGATAAACTTCTAAACAGCTTTGCACCAAAAGAGATACTTATTGAACGAGGTAAAAGAGATCTCTTCACATCAAAATTCGGTGCTAAATTTTTGATATTCGAATTAGAAGATTGGATATTTACCGACGATGCAGCAAAGAGTCGTCTGCTAAAACACTTTGAGACAAAAAATCTAAAAGGATATGGAGTTGATCATCTCAAATCGGGGATAATAGCATCAGGAGCCATACTCCACTATTTAGATATAACCCAGCATACACAGATATCGCATATAACAACCCTATCAAGGATAGAAGAGGAACGATACGTAAGATTAGATAAGTTCACGCTACGCAGTCTTGAACTTCTTGCCCCCATGAATGAAGGAGGTAAGTCGCTATTAGATGTTATTGACAAGACTCTAACCCCAATGGGTAGTAGAATGATGCGTCGATGGATAACATTCCCACTTAAAGAGGTATCGTTAATAAATCAACGATTAGACGTAGTTGATTATCTATTCCGTTATCCACAAGACAAAATATCTCTCGAAGAGAAGATGTCGCTTATAGGCGACCTTGAACGCCTAACCTCTAAAGTTGCGGTGGGACGTGTAACTCCGCGAGAGATGGTGCAATTGCGAGTAGCCTTGAGTGCCATAGAGCCAATAAGAGATATATGTGCCAACAGCCAAAGCCCTGTTCTCAATCAATTAGCTCGTGAGTTGAACCTATGCGAAGAGATACGCAACCGAATTGAGAACGAAATTAAACCCGATGCACCCTCACTTATAAACAAAGGTGGAATAATATGCGAAGGGGTAAACCAAGAGTTGGATGAGCTACGCAGAATGTCTGGCTCGGGCAAAGAGTATCTCATACACATACAACAACGCGAGAGTGAAGCAACAGGCATACCATCGTTAAAGATAAGTTACAACAATGTATTCGGATATTACATTGAGGTACGCAATACACACAAAGATAAAGTTCCCGAAGATTGGATACGCAAACAAACCCTAACAAGTGCCGAACGCTACATAACCCAAGAGTTGAAAGAGTATGAGGAGAAGATTCTGGGTGCTGAGGAGAAGATTTTAGCAATAGAGAGCAGACTCTTCAACGAATTGGTTCAGGCAACCACATTGCACATAAACGCAATGCAACGCAATGCAACATTGTTGGCACAAATGGACTGTTTGATATCATTTGCAAACGTAGCAAAGGAGAACAAATACATACGCCCCGTACTAAACGATTCACTATCGTTACACATTGAAGAGGGACGACATCCGGTAATAGAGAAACAACTACCTCCCGGCGAAGAGTATGTAACAAACACTCTCAACCTCGACAACGAGAAGGAGCAAATAATGATAATAACCGGGCCAAATATGGCGGGAAAATCGGCACTACTCCGACAAACAGCCCTTATAACCATAATGGCACAGATAGGCTGTTTTGTACCTGCACAATCGGCACAAATAGGAATAGTAGATAAAGTATTTACCAGAGTAGGAGCTTCAGATAATATATCGCTTGGCGAATCAACCTTTATGGTTGAGATGAACGAAGCGGCATATATCCTTAACAACATATCGGAGAGAAGCCTTATACTATTTGATGAATTAGGACGCGGTACAAGCACCTATGACGGAATATCAATAGCTTGGGCAATAGTAGAGCATATACACGAAAACGAAAAGGCAAAAGCCAAAACCCTCTTTGCAACCCACTACCACGAGCTAAACGAAATGGAGAAGAAATTCTCTCGCATAGTAAATTACAACGTATCGGTGAAAGAGGTAGATAAAAAGGTGGTTTTCTTACGCAAATTGGTACGAGGCGGAAGCGAACACAGCTTTGGTATCCACGTTGCAAAAATGGCAGGAATGCCTCGCACCATAGTAAACAGAGCCGACGATATACTAAAAGAGTTAGAAAAAGGCAATGAAAACAGAGATATAACAAAACCAATACCCTCGGCGGTAAAGGCTGGAGGAATGCAGTTGTCGTTATACCAATTAGACGACCCTGTGCTATCCGATATCCGCAACCGAATATTGGGATTAGATATAAACAACCTCACTCCCGTTGAGGCACTCAATAAATTAAACGATATTAAAAAAATCCTATTAGGACGATAAGATAATGGTACAACGCAAAGATTTTGAAATAATGGCTCCCGTAGGCTCATACGAGTCGCTTACAGCAGCAATACAAGGAGGAGCCGATTCGGTGTATTTTGGAGTAGAAGGCTTGAATATGCGTTCACGTTCGTCAAACAACTTTACACTCGACGACCTTCGTAACATAGCCGAAATATGTAACCAAAACGGAATAAAAACATACCTCACAGTAAACACAGTAATATACGACGGAGACCTTGAGTTAATGCGTAAAATAATAGACACGGTTAAAGAGTCGGGTGTAAGTGCAATAATAGCATCAGACATAGCAGCAATGAGCTATGCAAACTCAATAGGCGTAGAGGTGCATCTATCAACACAATTGAACATCTCAAATGCCGAAGCATTGAAATTCTACGCACAATTTGCCGACGTTGTGGTATTGGCACGTGAGTTAAACCTCGACCAAGTATCAGGCATATACAAAAGAATACAAGAGGAGAATATCACAGGACCCAAAGGAGAGCAAGTGCGTATAGAAATGTTTGCTCACGGAGCATTATGTATGGCAGTATCGGGCAAATGCTATTTGAGCCTACACGAAATGAACCACTCGGCAAACCGAGGATCATGTCTGCAAATATGTCGCAGAGGCTACACCGTAAAAGACAAAGAGACAAACATTGAGTTGGATATAGAGAACCAATACATAATGTCGCCTAAAGACCTTAAAACAATACACTTCATGAATAAAATGATTGATTCGGGAGTAAGAGTATTTAAGATTGAAGGACGTGCCAGAAGTGCCGAGTATGTACGCACAGTGGTTGAGTGCTATCGCGAAGCTATAGAGAGCTATATTGACGGAACTTTCAACGAAGAGAAGATAGCTGATTGGGATAGCCGTTTAGCAACAGTATTCAACCGCGGTTTCTGGAACGGTTACTACCTTGGACAACGCTTGGGCGAGTGGTCGTCAAGCTATGGTTCTGAGGCAACCGAACGCAAAGAGTATATAGGTAAAGGAACAAAATACTTCTCAAACATAGGAGTTGCCGAGTTCTTAATGGAGAGTGGCGAAATTAATGAAGGTGATAAACTATTGATAACAGGCCCCACAACAGGAGCAATAACAATTGAGGCAAAAGATATGCGAGTAAACTTTAAACCCGCAACAAGAATTGTAAAAGGCGACCTCTTCTCAATAGCCACAGGTACTAAAATACGTCCATCGGATAAACTATTTAAAATAGTTCCCGTAGCTAAGGAGTAGTTGTCAGCTATCAGCAAATGCATTGAGAGCTTCCTCGCAAAATTTCTAATTGTTGCGAGGCAACGTACTAATTCCTAACAATAAAAGCATCATTATGAAACGACTATTTCTATTCTTAATAGTGCTATTCCTTTTAACTTCATATAGCGAAGCTAAACCAAAAGTTCCAAAGCGATATGGGTGGAACGAAAAAGAGTTATTCCCTCTTTATGGTAATGTTGAGTTGGTTAATATTATATACTTCTATGTGGATGAATATAGGTTTGATGAGAATGGAAATGTTATTGAATATTTTACAACAGATTTAAGGGGTAATCCTGTTAACTGCGATCTATATTTAAATAGTAAATACTCCTACAAATACGATAAGTGTGGCTATTGTATTGAAAAAACGACATATTTTGAAAACAATAAGGTACATTGTATATATACTTACAAATATGACGAAAAGGGGAATTGTATTGAAGAGATAAACCATAACGAAAATAGAGAGCCAATTGGGAAGGAGATATACAAGTATGATGAAAACAATTGTTGTATTGAAGAGTTATCATACTTCTCTGACGGTAGCCTATTTTGTAAATATAACTACAAATATGACAAGCAGGGGAATTGTATTGAGAGGGCAAGATATGGCTCTGATATGAGACTAAATGATAATTTAGACGGAATTGCCAAATGGAAATACAAATACGATAATAACAATAATAAAATTGAAGAGATTCAATATAATTCAAATAATGAATTAGTATATAAATGTGTATGTAAATACGACAAAAAAGGTCTTAAAATTGAAAAGGCAGAGTATAGCCCGATGGAAAATTTAAATTGGGTAATTACATACAAATACAAATACGACAGAAAGCG
>JAZONU010000364.1:0-2364 GCA_045654605.1 Candidatus Caccoplasma sp.
AGCAAGCCAAGCAAACCGTTATTTAAAAGAGGTTACTGCAGTGGCAGGTGAGACTACAACAACAGTATTCTCTGCTACAAGTGAGAGTGAATTACCTAAAGTTGACCCCGATGTTATTGGCTCTCCAACTACTACAGGAGCATGTGTTGATAAAACAGCAACTCCTATTGTGGTGCCTGAAGGAACAACAGAGTTCTCTGTAAACTTTAAAGCATGGAGAACAGCAATGAGCGTCAGTGGAACAACTGCAAATTGTGAGTTGAATTGGACTCAACAAGCAGCATTCATTGACTGGAACAATAACTTCTATTTCTATGATGAGAATGAGAATTATGGAAAGAGTAGCAATACTATAGGAAATGATGGTGGAGTATCTGCATCGTTTATTACTGCAGAAGGATATACTCGTACATTCACAGTTCCTGCGGGAGTGCAACCAGGTGTATATCGCATGCGTGTATGCTACTTTGAACCTAATGGAGACAATACACAACAATGGCAAAATACATTGTTCGAGAAAGGAAACTGCACAACTCGTAACGGAAAAACATACGACTTTGCAGTGGAGATTCGCTCAACATCTATTGCAGAAAGAGTTATTACTTTAGAGGCTTCTCCTGCAGAAGGTGGTGTTGTAAAAGCTAACGGAAACATTGGAGGTGTAACTGCAAATGATGTAATATCAATAGAGGCTGAGGCAAATGACGGTTACCGCTTTGTTGAGTGGAAAAGTGGAGAGACTGTGGTTTCTACCTCATCTTCATTTAGCGATACAACAGCAGGAGATAAAACATATACAGCAAACTTTGTAAAAGTATATAATGTAACAACAACTGCAACTAACGGAACTGTTCAAGTTTCCGGTCAAAATTCAGAGGGAACCTTTGACGAAGGCTCTAATGTAACAATAGAGGCAGTGGCAGCACCCGGATATGTTTTCAAAAATTGGGTTATTGATGGTAGTGCGAGCGGAGATACTAATCCTATGACTTTTGCTGTAACAGAAGATTATGAAATTGAAGCTGTTTTTGAAAAAACATATTTTACAGATTTTGGAACATCAACAATTGCAGATAAAGGAGCATTAACTGCAATTACATTTAATATTGATGGTAATGTTCAAACTCTTCAAACAGGTAAAACTTCTTCATCTGGTGCAATATATGTTGATAAGCTATCTGAGGTTATTACAATAGAGGCAGGAACTCAAGTTACATCATTAACTACAACAGGTTCTGTTGGTAATAATTGGATGCACGGATACCTATTTGTTGACTGGAATGGAGATAAATCGTTTACCCGTGATTTGAATGAATGGATTCCAACTGACGAGAGTGAGTTGATAGCTTATGGATTCTGGGTAGGTCAAGACGGAGATGGCTCTCATGGTAATGTAAATGATAATACAGGATATAACCACTTGGGTAATCAAGTAAGTGACTCTACAACACCGGATCGTTCAACAAACGGAGCATTGGAGGCGTTTACAATTCCAGCAAACATTCCTGCAGGAGAGTATCGTGCACGTTACAAATTAGACTGGAACTGTATTAACCCTGATGCAACTTTGGATACTAATTTAGGAGCAATGGTTCTTGACTTTACATTAAGAGTAACTCAACCTGTGCCTCCTACAGTATATGCAGTATCAGTAGCAACTGCTGACGAGGCAATGGGTACAGCAGAGGTATCAGCAACTGAGGTACAAGAGGGCGAAGAGGTAACATTCACTGCAACAGCAGCAGAGGGATATCAATTCGTAAATTGGACATCAGGCGAAGAGGTAGTATCAACAGAGAACCCATACACAGTGGCAGTAACAGCTGAAATGGCATTAACTGCAAACTTCGAGCTAATCCCTGTAACAAAATATACAGTAACAGTAAATGCAGGAGTAGGTGGTACAGCAGAGGCATCGGCAACTGAGGTTGAAGAGGGACAAACAGTAACACTTACAGCAACACCAGCAGAAGGATACGCATTTGCTAATTGGACATCATCATCAGAATCTGTATATTATATCCAAAACTATAATACAGGTAAATATTTAGGATATAACACAGCAAACTTGGCTGCTATTGACAATCAAACTTCAGATGTAACATTCACTCCTTCAACAATGAATGCTGGAGAGTTTACAATCTTCTTGACAAATGCAACTTACAACCAAGAAGCAGAAGCTAAACAAAATTCATATATGCACTGTGGTTCAAGCGGTCGTTTCTCAGGAAACTCTATAAACACAGATGCAGCTCAACAAATAGCAATCTACAAAGTTGAGGATCCGGCAGCTGAAACAATCACAGCAACAAAAGTTTCAGAGATTACAAGCGGAGCAACATATATGTTTGTAGGATTGAAGAG
>JAZONU010000365.1:0-4509 GCA_045654605.1 Candidatus Caccoplasma sp.
AGCATAAGACTCTATATCAAAAGGATTAATCAATACGCCATTCTCCCATGACGGAGATAATATCTCATTTATCCCTGCACACACATCAAATGCAATTGCCACACAGCCGTTTGCTTGAGCCTCAATCAAAGTCATTGGCCACCCCTCAGATGTTGATGTCAGGCAAACTATTGACGCTCTATCATAATAACTTTGAGGATTTTTCGTATAACCGACAAAATTAACCCTATCTAATCCCAACTCATTTGATAGGTTCTTTAATCTATCAAATTCGGAGCCATCTCCAACTATATTCAATATCCAATCTTTATGGTTATTTTCTACTAAATGCCATATTTTCAATAGTCTGTCAACCCTCTTGTCGGCATACGAAAGACGACCAACGAAACAGACTTCTTTAGCTTTATCCTTATTAAAGCTGTCATCTGCATATGCTGCATTAGTCAAAGTTACAAACTTAGACGAAGAGTAGTCAATCCCCAACTCCTCTGCAAACTGACGTCCATAACTATCACATAATACACCGAATAAATCTACACTATTGTATATCTGCGAATAGTTTTTTTTGAGTTTTTTATTAAAAAAACCCAAGCTAAATTTCAACGAGCGAAGTAGATACCACTCTAACCACTTAAATATGGATTTAGAGGCTGAATATTTCCCATTCTCTTTTTTATAAACCAATTCCCAAAATGGGGCATTGTGGCTTACAAAAACAACTTTTGATATTGACTGAGTTCTTATATCATTTAGATATGGAATTTTAAAACCTTGAGATATAAAGATATCTATCTTGCGGTTCTCTATCTCCGATACGATTTGTGGTAGATTCCTAAAATCTTCAACCTTATATTGAAGTTTTATATAATCCACGTCATCAAGGGATATAGGCAATTTTTCAAGATTCAATTGCGGAGAAAATACAACAAAGCTATAGCCGTACTTTTTAAGAGATTGCATAACATTCATTGTTACAACCTCTCCACCTCCAAAAGGAAACTTCTCATGAATAAAGGCTATTTTTGTCATATAAGATTAGTGTCGTTAATTTCTTAATTCATTAAATACATTCTCCCACTGTTTTAGGGTATTATCTAACGAAAATCTTTTTACAGATTCTCTTCCGTTTTCTGCAATTTTATTTCGCAATTCGCTATCACTAATTAAACAAGAAAGAGCTTCGGCATAAGCATCTATATCAAAAGGTTTTATCAGTACCCCATTCTCCCACGATGGAGACAATATCTCTCTTACTCCAGCACTACAATCAAATGCCATCACAGCACAACTATTAGCCTGTGCTTCCATTAATACCATACCCCAACCTTCGTATGTCGAAGTCATACAAACTATTGATGCTCTATCATAATATTGCTTTGGATTATTAGTAAATCCAATAAAATTCACCCTTTTTAGTTCTCTCTTTGTTACTATCGACTTCAAATTTTGAGCATCATCTCCTTCTCCTAATATATTCAAGCTCCAATCGGGATGTTTATCCTCTATTAAACTCCAAACTTTCAGCAATCTATCAACACGCTTAAATTCGTAGTTTAAACGGCCCACATAGTAAACCTCTTTTTCTTTGTCCTTATTTATAATTTGAGGGGGGACTAATGAATTGGTAAGAACTCTACATTTCGAGTTTTCATATTCAATACCAATCTCCTTCGTAATTTCCCTTGCATACTCCTTACAAAGAACACCAAAAATATCTACCCTATCATAACACTCTTTATAAGCCCTTACCACCTGACTCTTTTTAATACCTAATAGATATTTGTAGGAACGAAGAAAGTACCACTCTATCCTTTTTAAAAAGGACTTTTTCATATCCCTTTTTATTATCTCTCTTCTAATAGAATACTCCCAGAATGGTTGACTATGCAACATAAATATCGATTTACAGTCTGTTTTATTCCTAATTTCATCTGCATACAAAGAGACCTCATACACATCTCCAGGGAAAACAAACAATCCGATATTATTCTCTTTTATCTCTTTTACTAATATTGGTAAATTATTTCTATCTTTATAATATTTCAATTTTATGATGTTGATATTTGTTGCATTTGCAGGTATTTTCTCCTCCTTTAAATCATGCACAAATACATAAACCTTTACACCTTTAGGTTCCAACATCCTGGCAATGTCAAATGTAACAATTTCTGCACCGCCTCCAGGAAAATCTTGATGAATAAATGCTATATTCATTTTATATATAAATATTAATTTATCTTGATAGCTCTTTTAATATATCTTCCCATTGAGATAGGGAATTTTTAGGAGAGAATCTCTGCACAGCAACTCTCCCATTCTCAGCTATTCTCTTTCGCAATTCGTCGCATCCCATTAATTTTGACAATGCTGTAGCGTAAGTTTTTATTCTATTCGGTTTGATTAATACTCCATTCTCCCACGATGGAGATAATATCTCTCTTACTCCAGCACTACAATCAAATGCCATCACAGCACAGCCATTAGCCTGAGCTTCCATCAATACCATACCCCAACCTTCGTATGCCGAAGTCATACAAACTATTGATGCTTTATCATAATATGACTGGACATTAGAAACAAACCCTAAAAAGTGAACTCTTTTTAAATTTAAACTATGTGCCAATCTTTTTAGATTTTCCTCCTCTGCACCTGTCCCTAAAATATTTAACACCCAATCGGGATGTTTATCCTCAATCAAACTCCATACCCTTAAGATATGCTCTGGACGCTTATCCCAGTAAGACAGCCTACCAACAAAACATACCTCCTTTTGCTTTGGCATCACATAAGCATCATTCAACTCAATACTATTATTCAAAACTCTAAATTTTGAACCTTCATATTTCACGCCTATTGCTTTTGCTATCTCTCTGCCATACTCTTCGCATAAAACTCCGAATATATCAACCCTATCATAGCATGCCTTATATATATCTTTATATATAGCCTTTCTTATACCAAACCTATATTTATGAGAACGAAACAGATTCCATTCAAGACTCTTTATAAATGAGCCTTTAGTCCTTCGTTTCTTTATCTCTCTATCTTCAATATACTCCCAAAATGGTTCAAAGTGAGACATGTAAACAATTTTACAATCTGTCTCTATTCTTATTGCATCTGCCAAACAGACAACATCATTACAACCACCAGGGAATACAAAAAATTCAATTCCTTTTTCCTTTATGTTTTTTACAATAGTAGTGATATTCTTACTATCATAAAATACATAAGGGAGTTTTATAAGTTCAACATTTATTAGTTCTGACGGTAATTTATCTTCATGAAAATTTGTTGCAAAAACAAAGAGTTTTGATCTTCCTAATAATTTGGCAATATTCATGGTAACCATTTCTGTACCTCCGCCAGGAAAGTCTTGATGAAGAAATGCTATATTTTTTTCTATTTGCTCCACAATGGTATAAATTATTATTTCATTATAACAACTCCTCCATCAGCCCTTGCCACTGCTTAAAAGTATTCTCAGGAGAGAATCTTACCAATGCATCTCTTCCGTTTTCAGCAATTTTATCGCGTAAATCTTTATCTGACATTAACTTCGATAAAGCTTTGGAATATGCCTTTAAATCGTATGGTTTAACTAATACTCCATTTTCCCATGACGGTGAGAGTATCTCTCTTACCCCTGCACTACAATCAAATGCAATTGTTGCACAACCATTTGCTTGAGCCTCCAACTGCACCATTGGCCAACCCTCATAAGTTGATGTTAAACAAACGATTGATGCTCTATCATAATGAATTTGTGGATTGTTTGAGAATCCTAAAAAGTTGACCCTTTTTAATCCCAATTTTTCAGCCAAGCATCTTAATTTGTCCTCTTCAGCTCCATCCCCTAATAAATTCAATGACCAATCGGGATGCTTATCCTCAAGCATACTCCAAACTCTAAGCAATCTGTCAACTCTTTTGGCATTATAATAAAGACGACCTATATAATATACCTCCTTCTGTTTTGGCTTTATATAATTCTCTTTAGTTTCAATATGATTTGTCAGAACTCTGAATTTTGAGGTTTCATACTCTACCCCTATTGCTTTAGCTATCTCTCGTCCATAATTTTCGCAAAGTACTCCGAATATATCAGCCTTATCGTAACACTCTTTATATATTTTGCATACACGAGCTTTTTTTACGCCAAAAGTAAACTTATGAGAACGTATCAAATACCAGTGTAATCGTTTAAGAAAGTTCTTTTTTGTTTTAGCAACAACTGCCTCTTTCATTGATATATACTCCCAAAATGGTTTACTATGGGACATATATACACATTTACAATTTGTATTTTCTCTAATTATATCGGCAAATGGAATAATATCATAGACCCCTCCCGGAAAGATTAAAATTCTTATATCATAATGATTTATAGAATCAATGAATGTGGGAACATTTCTTTGATCATCAAATTTATGGGGAAGTTGAATGGTTGTTACATTCTTTATATCTGATGATCTCTTTTCTTCATGTAAGTTAAATGCAAAAACATAT
>JAZONU010000366.1:0-1469 GCA_045654605.1 Candidatus Caccoplasma sp.
TGTTACTACTTACAAAATAACTCCTAAAGAAAAACTCAATAAATTTATCGATCTTTTTGCATAAAACGACCCTTCCGATATTAGAACTCCATTTTCGTATAGAGAAAAGGTTCCTGGCTTGTTGTGAACGGTAATCCCAAACTCATATCTGAAATCAACAAACAACTTCGAAATTTTGGCACCCATACCAACAATGCAACAAGCAGTAACAGGGTGTATGTCTTCATTCATATTGAAAGTTATGCCGGATTCATTCTCAATAGTTTCTCTATTGTAGTAAGTGTATCGCATTTTTGGCCCTGCAAAAAGCGACAACTCATAGTTGTTTCGCTTAACAAAGTTGTATCCATATAAAATGGGAACATCAAAAGTTATAGCAAAATTTTTAGAGTTTATATGTTGACTTGTGCTATAACCAAAATCTTTGATATCCAGAGTGGAAATATCTCTCATAAAAGAGTTGCCAGCCTCTAATTGAAGGTAATGTTTTTTGAAATTAACCCTGCCAAAAACCGATATGCTACCAGCAATTTTTGTCTCATTCTCGGGTTTGTTAGCCTCCTCCCAATTTATAAACATCTTTCGTTCGTTAACGAAAGGAGCATTAGCTGATACAGCAATACCAAAATTAAATCTATCACTATTGTTTTGCCCTTTACCTTGAGCAAGCGAATAAGGCAAAAGAGTGATAAATGATACTAATATTATAAAAAGAGATTTCATTTTTTCTTTCTCTTTTTCATTACCGACCACCCAAATTTGCCAATCTCATTACCTAAACCATAATAGTGTCCGTGAGAGTAGGCTAAAAGATTTGCCTTCTCTAACTCAAATTTTCCATTGTCGAGGTTTAGATATTTTTCATCTGCAAGAACTTGTATAACCTTTGCAATAAACATGTCGTGTGAACCCAATTTTATAATTTGTTCCACTTCGCACTCAATACACAAAGGCGACTCTTTTATGTAGGGAGCAGCAATAACGTCCGAAGCAATAGGCGTAAATCCTGTAAGTTCCCATTTATTGCAATCCTTGCCACTTTTTACACCGCATAAGTCGGTGGCTTTAGCCATCTCCTCGGTAGTTAAGTTAATAACAAAGGCTTTGTTTTTTTCAATAATGGGGTAGGAGTGTCGTTCAGGACGAACAGAAATATAACACATTGCCGGATTGGTGCATATAGTGCCTACCCAGGCAACCGTAAGCATATTATACTCCTCTTCCGTAGCACCGCAACTAACAAGTGCGGCAGGCAGAGGATATATCATTGTTCCGGGTTTCCAAGCAACGTGCATCTTACATGAGTTTTTAGTTGTTAGTTTTTAGTTGTCAGTAAACAAGTAAGTATTCATCAAACTTACTGAAAATTAATGTCTCTGTTGTTAATTGTCTTTTGATATTTAACGTGTTATATAATATCTCTAACAACTAACAATTCTCAACTAACAACTTTTTCTATAGAAGTTTAA
>JAZONU010000367.1:0-5905 GCA_045654605.1 Candidatus Caccoplasma sp.
GATGTTGTCTTCCTAAGACCGCTTGGCCTCCGACTTTGGGAGCAGAGGCTGTGCATGATTTATTGGTGCGTTTAGACTTGGATGCATTATCATACGAGCTACGCCACCGTGCAAGCACAGACGGTTCACAACAACGTAAAACAGAGGCATTAAAACGCCTACAAGTTGTTGAGTCATTCCGTTCATCACGCGAGATAAACCGCCCTGAGTGGATGATATTAAACGTAATTCCTGTAATACCACCAGAATTGCGTCCATTGGTTCCGTTGGATGGAGGACGCTTTGCAACCTCTGACCTAAACGACCTATACCGTCGCGTAATCATACGCAACAACCGCTTGAAACGACTAATCGAGATAAAAGCTCCTGATGTAATCCTACGTAACGAAAAACGTATGTTACAAGAGGCAGTTGATTCATTGCTCGATAACTCACGTAAAGCAAGTGCATTCAAAACAGAGGCTAACCGTCCATTGAAATCACTTTCGGATAGTTTGAAAGGAAAACAAGGACGTTTCCGCCAAAACCTACTTGGTAAACGTGTTGACTATTCAGCTCGTTCGGTAATCGTCGTAGGACCTGAATTGAAGATGCACGAGTGCGGTCTTCCAAAAGATATGGCAGCAGAGTTGTACAAACCATTCGTAATTCGCAAATTAATTGAGCGTGGAATCGTTAAGACAGTAAAATCTGCGAAGAAAATCATCGACCGCAAAGAGTCCGTTGTATGGGACATCCTTGAGCACGTGATGAAAGGACATCCAGTGCTCCTAAACCGTGCCCCAACTCTACACCGTTTGGGTATCCAAGCATTCCAACCACGCATGATTGAGGGTAAAGCAATTCAACTCCACCCATTGGCATGTACAGCGTTCAACGCCGATTTCGACGGTGACCAAATGGCGGTTCACCTACCATTGGGTAACGAGGCAATTTTGGAGGCACAAGTATTGATGTTAGGTTCACACAACATCTTGAATCCTGCTAACGGAGCACCTATCACTGTACCTTCTCAAGACATGGTATTAGGATTGTACTACATCACTAAAATGCGTAAAGGCGATAAAGGTGAGGGATTAACATTCTACGGACCAGAAGAGGCAGAGATAGCTTATAACGAAGGAAAAGTAACACTACACGCACACATAAAAGTAATAGTAAAAGACCTTGACGAAAACGGAAATATCGTAGAGGTGATGCGTGAAACTTCAGTAGGACGCGTATTGGTAAACCAATTTGTTCCCGATGAAGTAGGTTACATCAACGCAATATTTACTAAAAAATCACTACGCGATATCATTAGTCGTGTAATCAAAGTTTGCGGTATGGTACGTGCTGCTCAATTCCTTGACGATATCAAGAACTTGGGTTACAAGATGGCGTTCAAGGGAGGTTTGTCATTTAACCTTTCAGACGTAATCATCCCCGAGGAGAAAGAGAAATTGATTCAAGAGGGATACGAGAAAGTAGAACAAATCGTAGCAGATTATAACATGGGATTCACCACTTACAATGAGCGTTACAACCGTATCATTGATGCGTGGACAAGAGTAAATACCGAGTTGTCAAAAATCTTGATGAATCAATTGACAAACGACAAACAAGGATTTAACTCAGTATTTATGATGCTTGACTCTGGAGCCCGTGGATCTCGCGAGCAGATTTGCCAGTTGTCTGGTATGCGTGGTTTGATGGCTAAACCTCAAAAATCAGGAGCAGAGGGTGGACAAATTATCGAGAACCCAATTCTTGCGAACTTTAAAGAGGGATTGTCGGTGTTGGAGTACTTTATCTCTACTCACGGTGCTCGTAAAGGTTTGGCGGATACAGCGTTGAAAACAGCCGATGCAGGATACCTAACTCGTCGTTTGGTTGACGTAGCACACGATGTGATTATCCACGAAGAGGATTGTGGTACACTTCGCGGTTTGGTATGCACCGAGTTGAAAAATAATAAAGAGACAGTAGCAACACTATATGAGCGTATTTTAGGACGTGTATCAGTACACGATATACAACATCCAATAACAGGCGAAATTATAGTTGAGGCAGGTCAAGAGATAACAGAAGAGATAGCTCAAAAAATTGAGGATTCACCAATAGAGCGAGTTGAAATACGTTCAGTATTGACTTGTGAAAGTAAAAAAGGCGTTTGTGCAAAATGTTACGGACGTAACCTTGCTACCAGCAAAATGGTACAAAAAGGAGAGGCAGTTGGTATCATTGCAGCACAATCAATTGGTGAGCCGGGTACTCAGTTGACACTACGTACATTCCACGTCGGAGGTATCGCGTCAAACATTGAGACTGTATCAAACGTAATGTCTCGTTACGATGGTTTACTTGAGATTGACGAGTTGCGTACTGTAGATGCAAAAGATGAGTCAGGAAAAGACATAATGGTAGTAGTAGGACGTTTGGCAGAGATGCGTATCGTAGATCCTCACACTAAGATTGTCTTGACAACAACAAACATACCTTACGGTTCTAAACTATACTTCAACGATGGAGCAACAGTTAAGAAAGGAGATGTAATCTGTGAATGGGACCCATTCAACGCAGTAATCATCAGTGAGGCATCAGGTAAGTTGCAATTCGAAAACGTAATCGAGGGTGTTAACTACAAACTTGAGAGCGATGAGCAAACAGGATTTAGCGAGAAGATTATTATAGAGTCAAAAGACCACACTCGTATCCCATCAGCTTTGATTGTAGGAACTGACGGAAATGTAGAGCGTAGCTACTCATTGCCATTAGGAGCACACATCATGGTAGAAGAGGGACAAGAGATAAACGCCGGAGACATATTGGTTAAGATACCACGCGCCGTAGGTAAAGCGGGTGATATCACCGGAGGTCTTCCACGTGTAACAGAGTTGTTCGAGGCTCGTAACCCATCTAACCCTGCAGTAGTAGCAGAGATTGACGGTGAGGTTAAATTGGGCAAAATCAAACGTGGTAACCGTGAGATTATCGTAACCTCAAAAACAGGCGAGGAGAAAAAATACTTGGTATCGTTGTCAAAACAAATCCTTGTACAAGAGAATGATTATGTTCGTGCAGGAACACCATTGTCTGACGGTTCAATTACACCAGCTGATATCTTGGCAATTAAAGGTCCTACAGCAGTACAAGAGTACATTGTAAACGAAGTACAAGATGTATATCGTTTGCAAGGTGTGAAAATCAATGATAAACACTTTGAGGTAATTGTACGTCAAATGATGCGTAAAGTAACAATCGTTGATCCAGGTGATACACGCTTCCTTGAGCAACAAATCGTTGACAAGTTAGAGTTTATGGAGGAGAACGATCGTATCTGGGGCAAAAAAGTTGTTGTTGATGCAGGAGATTCACAAAACTTACATCCAGGACAAATCGTTACAGCACGTAAACTTCGCGAGGAGAACTCATTGTTGATACGCCGAGATCAAAAACCTGTTGAGGTTCGCGATGCAGTGCCAGCAACATCAGAGCAAAACCTACAAGGTATTACTCGTGCAGCACTACAAACAAGCAGCTTCATGAGTGCGGCATCGTTCCAAGAGACAACAAAAGTATTGAACGAGGCAGCAATCAACGGAAAAGTTGACCGCTTGGAGGGTATGAAAGAGAACGTAATTTGCGGACACTTGATACCTGCCGGAACAGGACAACGTCAATTCAATAAATTGATAGTTGGTTCACGTGAGGACTTCGAGAAGTTGGTTGAGACAACAGAGGAATAAGTTGTTAGTTTTTAGTTATTAGTTTTTAGAAATTAATAATAAACCAAATAGAGTAGGAGGGTTATCCAAAAGGGTAACCCTCCTTTTTTGTTATTTAATGACCGAAAAATTAGTTTTCTAATTGGACTAATTAGACTAATTAGGCAAATTGGACAAATTGGTATATTATTCAAAAAGTTAAATTCTATTTTCAACGTAATTTAATTCCTAAAAAATGAGATAATTAGTAAAAAAAATAGTATGTTTGTAGTTGGTAAATTGCCTTTAATGTGTAAACATAATATTTATACAAAGGTATTTTGTTGATAAACAATATTTTAACTAATATACAAATTAACATTTTTATTAACTAAACACAAAAAAAGTATGAAGAAAAGTTACTTTTGGGGATTATTGTTAGCCATATTGGCTCTAATCCCATCTCAAAATGCTTTTGCTGATTATTGTACTTTTAGTGGAAACAGTACACACACGGATAGACGATTGCAATCGTTTACTCTAACAGATGGAGTTACTGACGCTGCAGTGCAAAATGTTCAGCCAGCTTTAAGGTCTGCGGTTTATAAAGACATGACATCAGTAGTCTTTGAAACTTCACCCGGAGCAACAATCTCATTTAAAGCCCTTGATTGGAAGGGAAGTTGGATGCATGGTTATGCATATATCGATTATGACAACGACCAAGTATTCAATCAAGATAATGAGTTGGTAAGTTATAGCTTCTATTCTCCAACAGATGCTGGTACAGGTACAAATAGTAAAGGAGAGACTGTTGGTAATGGAGCTGGTATTACAACTTCATCAATGCCAAATTGGGTAATACCAACTGATTTGGCTGCAGGAGATTACCGTTTCCGTTTCAAAGGAGATTGGAATAGTAAAGATCCTTGCGGTATAACAGGTTCAAATAACAATACTGCAGCAAATGGTGGATTTATGGTTGATATTACAATCAGGGTGGTAGCAGCTATACCTGAACGTACAATCACAGTTGATGTAGTACCAGCAGAGGGAGGTTCAGTAACAGGTGCAGGAACAGCAGCAGGAAACATAACTCTTACTGCAACACCAAACCCTGGATATGAATTTGTAAACTGGACACTTAATGGAGAAGAGGTAGGTACAGATGTTGTATTTACCGATGCAGCAGAAGGCGACAAAACATATGTTGCAAACTTCGCTGCACTTACTGCATATCCTGAGATGTCATATATGTACTCTAACGGAATGGATCAAGCAAACCGTTATTTGAAAGAGGTAGTTGCAACTGCAGGAGAAACAGTAACAACAGTATTCTCAGCAGCAACAACATCAGAATTGCCAAAAATAGATCCTAATGTAGTTGGTATGGCAACAACAGTAGGAGCATATGTTGATAAAACTGCAACTCCAATTATTGTACCACAAGGAACAACAGAGTTTACTGTAAACTTCAAAGCATGGACAGAATCAATGACAATAGGTTCTTCATCTGCTTCTTGTCAATTGAACTGGACACAACAAGCAGTGTTTGTTGACTGGAACAATAACTTCTATTTCTATGATGAGGGCGAGAATTACGGAAAAAATAGTGATAACATGCCAAATCCTGAGCTCATTGTAGCCGATGGTTACACTCGTACATTCTCAGTTCCTGCAGGAGTTCAACCAGGCGTATATCGCATGCGTGTATGTTACTTTGAGCCTAATGGAGACAATGCACAACAATGGCAAAATACATTGTTCGAGAAAGGAAACTGTACGACTCGTAACGGAAAAACATATGACTTTGCAATCGAGGTTATAGAGGTTACTCCTGAAACACCAGTATATGCTGTATCAGTAGCAACTGCTGACGAGGCAATGGGTACAGCAGAGGTATCTGCAACTGAGGTTGAAGAGGGAACAGAAGGAATGTTCACAGCAACAGCAGCAGAGGGATATCAATTCGTAAACTGGACATCAGGCGAAGAGGTAGTATCAACAGAGAACCCATACACAGTAGCAGTAACAGCTGAAATGGCATTAACTGCAAACTTCGAGCTAATCCCTGTAACAAAATATGCAGTATCAGCAGCAACTGCTGACGAGGCAATGGGTACAGCAGAGGTATCAGCAACTGAGGTAGAAGAGGGCGAAGAGGTAACATTCACTGCAACAGCAGCAGAGGGATATCAATTCGTAAACTGGACATCAGG
>JAZONU010000368.1:0-2566 GCA_045654605.1 Candidatus Caccoplasma sp.
AGAAAATTGCTGACATTCTTTACTATTACGGAGAGATGCGTAATGCACGAAAGATTGCTTCTGCAATAGTAAAAAAGAGAGAAGCTGAAGTTATATCAACAACCTCTGAATTGCTATCAACCATTAAGCCCTTAATAAATCCTAAACAAGAGAAAAAAGAGTTGGCACAAATATTCCAGGCTCTTCGAATAGAGGTTAACGATGAAATGGCAAGCCTTAAAAGCATGCTTAAACAGAGTAGCGAAATATTAAAACCGGGAGGTAGAATTGTTGTTTTGACATACCACTCACTTGAAGACAGAATAGTAAAAGACTTTTTTAAGTATGGCAATTTTGAAGGCAAAGCAGAAAAAGACTTTTTTGGAAGAGTGATAGCTCCTCTGAAGCAAGTGAACAACAAAGTGATAGTGCCAACCGAAGAGGAAATAGAACGTAATCCTCGATCACGTTCAGCAAAATTAAGGATTGCAGAAAAGCTATAAGTAATGGCAAAAGAGGAGATAGAAGAAGATATTTGCGAAATAGAACCATCAGAAGAGAATATCGATACGATAAACTCTGATGCTACCCCCGATCAACAAGAAGAGAACGGGGAGGAGACTTCTGCCCCTATTGAAGAAGAGAAGCCTGCAAAAAAAAGAAAGAGGTCGAATAAAAACAAAAATGAGAAAAAGCAAAATATCATAAGAAGTTTTTGGAACGTCATCAAAACAATAATCAGAGGACGTATATTATCAATCGATTTTATCATCCGATATTGGAAGACAATACTAACACTTCTATTTGTAATCCTCTTCTATATATCAAACAGATATATATGCCAACAGAGTGCAGCTCACATAAAAAAAGTAGAACGCGAAATTCATGAGATAAGATATAAATCACTTGATATGTTCTCTCGTTTAAAGAACATACAAAGCGAAGACTCAATAATAAAATCCATTGAGAGATTTAATTTAAATTTACAATCTCCTGAACAACCTCCATACAGAATTAAGTAGAATGGAAAAAAACAAACAAAGTAAGATATTATTTAGATACTTCCTCATATCAGCATTCGTTGTGTTGATGTGTTGCTTTGTTGTTGTGAAGGTTGTCAAGATAACTTTTGTTGAGAGAGAGGGATGGAATGAAAAATCAAAAAATCTGATACAAAGAGAAGAGATAAAAGGATTAAGAGGAAACATATTATCTGCTAATGACGAGATATTGGCAACAACAATAAAGCAATATCAAATTTTTTTCGATTTCAGAAGAACATACGACAGAAACAAAAATTTAGTGGATAGGCTTCATCCCGACACATTAAAGAAGTACATAGATCCCCTTAGTGAGGCGTTAGCAGAAAAATTAAAGGATAAAAAAGCCGAAGCATATAAAAAAGCTATAATAGAGGCATATAACAACAAAAAAGGCAGATTTAAGATAACCAATAAATGGGTTTCATATCTCGATCTTTTGGAGATAAAAGAGTTTCCTCTCATAAAGAAAGGACGCGATGCCACAGGTTTTTTTGAAGAGGAAGAAGAGAGAAGAGAAAAACCTTTTGGCCATATAGCTTCTCGAACAATCGGAAGAATGAAACTCGGAAAAGCCGAATATGGAATAGAGTTAGCTTACGACCATGTATTGAAAGGCAAAGATGGTGTAATGGACTTTAAAAGGATAAGGAAAGAGAAGATAGAGGTACCAGGCACCAAAATTGATGCAGAACACGGCTGCGATGTACGAACAACAATTGATCTTAAAATACAACGTATAGCAGAACAAGCCCTGCTTGCAAAACTTAAAGAGGTTGATGCCGATGATGGTTGCGTAGCGGTAATGGAGGTAAAAACCGGAGCCATAAAAGCGATAGCAAACTACGAAAGAGTATCGGAACATCGTTTCGCAGAGGCCCCTAACCGTGCAATAAGTGCAATGTATCAACCAGGATCAACATTCAAAACCGTATCGGTAATGGCAGCTTTGGATGATGGAATAACAAGTCCGGATGAAATAATCGATACAGGAAATGGAGTATATAAATACACAAACCCAAAAGGTAACAAGTATAGAGAAATTCGCGACTGGAACTACAGAAGAGGAGGATTTAAGAAGATATCCGTAACAGAGGTTATGGAACAATCATCAAATGTGGGTACGGCAAAAATCGTATTGAAAGGTTACGAAAATAACCCACAAAAATTTCTCAACAAACTATCCGAGATGGGAATAAGCAGCAAGGTTGATTTAAAACTAACAGGGCAAGCATATCCTGTAATTCCCGATATGAAAAGCAGCTTATGGAGTTACACAACACTTCCATGGATGAGCTACGGATACAACATTCAGATACCTCCCATATATACATTGATGTATTACAATGCCATAGCAAATGGAGGTAAAATGATTTCACCCTTATTTGTTACAGACATATTGAAAAACGGAAAGGTTATAGAACATATCAATGCAGATGTAGTGAAGGAGCAGATATGTAAGCCCAAAACACTAACCCAAGTAAGGGAAATTTTAACAAGCGTAGTACAAAACGGAACGGCAAAGAGTTTAATTTCACCTACCGTTC
>JAZONU010000369.1:0-1509 GCA_045654605.1 Candidatus Caccoplasma sp.
TTTTGATTTATAATTCTTTTAACGGATGCTCAACCTTGTCTTTCAGACAGACATATAATCTATGAAAACATCTTAAAGTAACTAAGGTCTATTCAGACCAACTCCGTTTGCCACGGGTCTTTCAGACCCAACCAACAACTAACAACTACCATCTACCAACTAAAAACTATTTCACAAAAACAAAAAAAATGAAATTTTATTCATACCTTTGTCAAAGCAATAGATAAACTCATAACTATTAATTCCCTCCCTACGGGGGAGGGTTAGGGAGGGGAGAGATGCAAAAGATTGGAGTTTTTTGTTCGTCGTACGAGAATATCGACCAAGTGTTTTTTGATGATGCACTTGTTTTGGCTCGTTGGATTGGCTCTAATAAAAAAGAGCTGGTTTATGGAGGTACGAACAAAGGAATGATGAGGGTTATTGCTTCGGCGGTTAAGGATAACGGTGGTGAGGTTACAGGAATAATTCCTCAAAATATTTTGGATATGGGATTTGCTTTTCCCAAGCTCGACAATATGATTGTTACCACTTCGTTAAGCGAGCGTAAAGATTTGCTTATTTCAAATTCTGATATTATTATTGCAATGCCGGGTGGATTTGGCACTCTTGATGAGGCTTTCTCGACCATTGCACAACGTAAATTGGGATATCACGATAAGGAGTTGATTTTTTGTAATACCAATGGAATTTTTGATGAGATGATTGCTTGTCTCAACAAACTTTATTCCACAAACTTTGCTCCAACTTCTTACAAAGATTATTATAAAGTGTTTAACTCTGCTGCGGAGTGTGTGGAGTATTTATCCTCACCCCCAGCCCCTCTCCAGAAAAGAGGGGAGTAAAGATAGAGGGAGTGTCTGCAGAATATTAAATTTAAATTTTTCACTAACTATTAATTCCCTCCCTACTGGGGAGGGTTAGGGAGGGGAGATGACATGAAAAAAGAAGATATTAAACAATTGCTTCAAATGGAGGCAGAGGCGGTGTTGAACATACCCGTTACTGATAATTTTGAGAAAGCTATCAATTTAATTGTTGAGCAAGTGAACCAAAAGGGTGGTAAGCTTGTTACAAGTGGTATGGGCAAGGCAGGACAGATTGCTATGAATATTGCAACAACTTTCTGCTCGACAGGTACTCCTGCAATATTCCTTCACCCCAGCGAGGCTCAACATGGCGACCTTGGTGTTATTCAAGAGAACGATATTATGTTGGTAATCTCTAACTCTGGTAAAACTCGCGAGATTTTAGAGCTATTGATTTTGGCATCGCGTCTTCGCCCGGAGTTGAAGTATATTGTTATTACTGGTAACAATGAGGGTGAGTTGGCTCGTCGTGCCGATGTTTGCCTATATACAGGTAATCCTGCCGAGGTTTGTCCTTTGGGATTGACTCCAACAACATCAACTACAATGATGACCGTTATTGGAGATATCTTGGTAGTTGGTACGATGAAGGCTATCGGCTTTACAAAAGAGAAATATGCTCTACGCCACCACGGAGGTT
>JAZONU010000370.1:0-4433 GCA_045654605.1 Candidatus Caccoplasma sp.
AAGTCGGAGGCCAAGCGGTCTTAGGAAGACAAGGGTCTCTTACAACTCATTGGGTCCGAGAAAGGCTATGGTGGTGTCCAATTGGACAAGATGATGGTACAAATAGGAATGGTCTTCCAGCATATAGCTTTGATGAAGAGGTCTATTCAATGTGGTCTTATACTGATATTTGGAGTAACTGGACAGCTCCTCTAATTCAAGCACCTGCTGCATTTCTTGACGCTTGTCACAAAAATGGTGTTCGTTCAGGAGTAGTTGCTGCAGTTCCTTATGGCTCACAGCCTTCTCCAAGTGATGCTGCCCATGGATCAAACATTTCAGCTCTTTACAACGGTGGATATGAGAAACTTTTGAAATACCTCCGTTACTATGGTGTTGATGGAGTAGGATTTAACTCTGAATTCGATTGGGGTGGTTTGAATGCAACTTCTTTCCGTAACTTAATGGGAGATTGCTATGATAATGCTGAAACATACGGAGTACCTTTCAATAACGTATGGTATTCATTAACGAGCAATAGTGGTTCTCTTGGAGACTTTAGTGCTTTGAATAGCAACTGTGTTGACTGGTTTGACTACAATGGCAAAAAGGTATCTGACGCATATTTCTTGAACTACAACTGGAGTGCAGGTGAATTGAATACTTCTCAAAATACTGCTGAGTCTAAGGGTCGTTCAAGTTTTGATTTGTACGCAGGAATGGATTTTCAAGGTCGCAGCCATGCATATTGGACCGATTTGAAAAATTATAATATTTCATTTGGATTGTGGGGTGAGCGTGATATGAATATGATATATCAAGATAGAGGTGAGTTGGGTTCTATGCCCAAACAAATGCAAAAAACATATCAATTGATATCAGAGAATGTATTTACTGGATCGTCATTTAACCCAGTAAATGCTCCTGAAATTAAGGATGTGTTACGCCATTCTTCTCAAGCAACAGATTTTCATGGATTCTCAAGCTTTATTACAGCTCGCAGTACAATGATGTCGCAATATGGCAATGGAACTTTAGCTGATGACCCTTTTGTAACATACTTCAACCTTGGAAATGGTATGTTCTTCAATGTAAATGGAGAAACAACATTCAACAATGAGTGGTATAACTTGGGTATGCAAGACTACTTACCTACTTGGCGTTGGTGGTGGACAAAAACCTTTATGGGTAAAAATGCCGAAGATGCTTCAACTGATATGACTGCTGAGTTTACTTGGGATGATGCTTGGTTTGGTGGCTCTTGTTTACAGATTTCTGGTGCTACAGATTGTGCATATTTGCAACTCTTCAAAACAAAATATGCAGTTCAAACTAACGATGTTATTACAATACGATATAAAGTTGTATCAGGAACAGGAACAATCCGTTTTACCCTGTCAACCGAAGATGATGCCAAAACAGAGATTAATGCAGTGGTAGAACGTAATCTAAAAGCAGGTGCTGATGTTTGGTATGAGAAGCAAATTAAGGTAGTTAGTAGATCAGGCTTTAATATTGATGGTAAAACAATAGCTTTGATGGGATTGAAATTTGAGAATACCTCATCAGACTTTAAAGTGTTGATTGGCGAAATTTCATTGACTCGAGGAACTTCTGTTAATCCTGATAAGCCAATAGTTACAATGGTAAAAGCAATGTCTCGTAACTACAAAGGAGTTGATATGAAAGTTGCATTTGATATGACTTCAAATTTCTCTGGAAATCGTCAAGAGTACGAAACCATATATAACTCTGATGTTAAAACTTGGTTCTACAAAATTTATACTCAACAAGAGGGAGAAGAGCCTGTATTGTGTACAGCGACAACATCGTGGGCGGCATACGTAGTGGGTGCTCCTTACGATTTTGAGAAAGGTGGAAAAATGCGTATTGGAGTATCTGCTGTCTCAATGGACGGAAAGAGTGAGTCAGATATCTCTTGGGGTGGGTGGTTAATTGTTCCAGAGAACCAGACAGTTGAGGGATTTTCAATTGATAAACCAATAGTTAAAGCAGGAGAGGAGTTTACTATTGCATTTGATGACCCAACTCACGCTGCAGCTACTTGGGTTATTAAAGCTACTGATAACGATGAGGTAAAAGGCACTTTCAACGCTACTTCATTTAAAACTTCATTGGAAGAAGAGGGAATCTATGACCTTTACGTAACAATAGATGGTGTTACAGAGAAACATCGCGGTAGAATACAAATATCTCCACAAGAGGTTGGTGCTATGCCTAAAATTGCATCATTTACCATGCAAGAAACTGAGGGTTATTTTCCTGGAGAAGTGGAATTAGGTGAGACAGCAACGTTCAACTACACTGGACGACCTGATGCAGATGGTTATGTGTCTCGAGGATTGATCTTAAATGAAAAAGCTTTTGGAATACCTGCAGATAAACTTAACTTTGCATATCAAACTCCATTTACTTTGACTTTTTGGTTTAAGGTTAATAAATTCAATCACGAATCAGGAGGTACTCAATTTTTGAATATTCGTTCAGCGGCTGAAGGTTGGCCTATGAGTGATTGGGGCTATTTTTGGAGTACTTTCATGGTTGGACGAGAGGCGACAGATTGGGAGGATGAAGTTAAAGAGAATGAATTGAGTCTCTCTTTTAGGACTATGTCATCTTCAGGTTATGTGCCTACATTTACAGAAGAGATTGTTTTTGAAGAAGATGTATGGTATCATGTCGCATTTGTTTTTGGATATAAAAACAATAGAACTCTAAAGGTCTATTTAAATGGTAAAAAGGTTTGTGATCACACTTTAAATTATTCTCCATATTCATGGAAATCGTCAGATGTACTTATGATTGCCGGTCGTGCTTTTAGTCGTGCAGGCTTGGGTGGCGAACTTGTAGAAGTTCGTCTGTATAATAAGGAACTAACTGCAGATGAGGTTAAATCTTCAATGTTGCATGCAGAAAATATAATAGATAGTAATTTTATAGGATATTGGGATTTTGAAAGTGATGCAAATGAAAATAATAATCTTTTGAGTACCGGTTATAATAAGGAGTTGGTAGCAGGAATCTATGAAATTGTTACTCTTACTGAAGGTAATAACGAATTTGCTCCACAAGAGATTTCATTTGCAGCAGGCACTCCATTTATCTCCGGTGTAAATTATAAAATTGAGACAATACCAACTTGGAAATTTAAAGGTGGTTCAATGGTATCTGCCTCAGGTGATGGTGTAAGCGGAGAGGCAAATGCTTGCTATGAAATTGCCGGTACTTTCCCCGCTACATTGACATTGACTAATGATTGGGGTTCTGATACAAAGACAATAGAAGTTTATGTTGTTAAGCATTATGGAATAGAAGAACCATCATTAAGCGAGATGCAAGCATTCCCAAATCCTTTCGTAAACGAGGTTTATCTTAAATTTATAGAGTCTGGAGATTATACTATTGAGATATATGATTATTCAGGCAGTTTAATAAACTCTTCTCTTTTAACTGCTAATGATGGAGAAATAGTTAATATCCCAATTAATGGGCAAAGTGGTATTTACTTTATTAAAGTTAAGGGTGATGGTGAGTTACTTGATGTTATGAAAGTCATTAAGAAATAATTGGAGTTGTTAATTGAGAGATATTCATCTCTCTAACTTGTTCACACTCGCTAATTCTTAAACAAGTTCAATATTACTCTCGCTTATTAGCAACTTTATTAGGTACTGATTTTAACTATAACTTTTAGGTGCAGAGGAGCAGAAATGCTCCTCTGCTTTATTCCATTTAGTGTAAGAGTTGAGTTTTTTGTTCTA
Source organism: Candidatus Caccoplasma sp. (assembly GCA_045654605.1). Lineage (GTDB taxonomy): Bacteria > Bacteroidota > Bacteroidia > Bacteroidales > G3-4614 > Caccoplasma_A. The sequence continues at coordinate 3,762 of JAZONU010000370.1, forward strand.
TAGATTAGTCAATAACTTAAAAAGAAAAACAGTGTCGAATTCGACACTGTTTTCGCATTATTAATTAAAATTAAATTATCCTTGATATAGATATCGTTTAATACTTCTTTTAGGAGTTTTTTCAAACTCTTCGTAGTAAATCTTGATTTTTGCAATTTGGCTGTATGCCGGAAGAGATTTGTTGGCATTAATTCTATTTTCCTCCATTTGGTTTGCCATATCTTTTTGAGATATTCCTGCTTTCTCTCCGTTTTCAAAATCAGGATATACCAACCAAACAAGTTTTCCTTCTTGCTCAATAACAATAGATTCGCTTACATAAGGCATATTGTTTAGTTGATCTTCAATCTCTTCAGGATATATGTTTTGTCCAGAAGGCCCAAGAATCATATTCTTGCTTCTTCCTTTAATATATATAAATCCTTCTGAGTCGATTAAAGCAAGGTCTCCTGTATTCATCCATTCTCCGTCCATTACAGCCTCAGTTGCCTCCTCATTTTTGAAATATCCTTGCATAACGTTAGGACCCTTCAACCATAATTCTCCTGCAATGTTTTCAGGATCTTTAGAGTTTACTCTTGCCTCCATATAGTTACATAACTTACCGCAAGCTCCTTGTTTTGTCTCATTCCATGGAGCATACGATACAAGCGGAGCACACTCTGTCATACC
>JAZONU010000371.1:0-2912 GCA_045654605.1 Candidatus Caccoplasma sp.
CCGAGGTATTATCTCGACTTTTAAGAATGTCGCCAGGCGATGTATATAACCAAAAATTATTGCGACAAAGAACTGTAGAGGAAGATGATGCTATATCAACTCTATATATGGATAATGGATATCTATTCTTCAATATAGAACCTGTTGAGGCAAATATCCAAAATGACTCAATTGATTTGGAGATACGCATAATGGAAGGTCCTCAAGCTCGAATAAACAGGGTAATAATAAAAGGAAACGATCGCTTATACGAGGAGGTGGTACGAAGAGAGTTGCGTACACGACCCGGTGATTTATTCAGTAAATCAGACCTAATGCGTTCTGCCCGAGAAATAGCCCAAATGGGACATTTTAACCCTGAGACTATGGATGTTCGTCCCGAACCTGATCCTGAGAGTGGAACAGTAGATATTATATATGATTTAGAGTCGAAAGCAAATGACCAAATAGAGTTCTCGTTGGGATGGGGACAAACAGGAGTTGTAGGAAAAATAAGTCTCAAATTCACAAACTTCTCATTTAAGAATTTGTTTAACCCCAAATCATATAAAGGAATAATACCTCAAGGACAAGGACAACAATTCTCAATCAGTGCTCAAACCAATGCAAGATACTATCAATCATATAGTATTTCGTTCCTCGACCCGTGGTTTGGAGGTAAACGTCCCAACTCATTTAGTTTCTCGGCATATTATAGCCGTCAAACAGATGTAAGCTCAAGTTACTATAACAATAACTATTATGATCCCTATTCATACGGTTATGGCTATAACAACGGATACAGTTACGGTTACTCTTATGACCCCGATAAGTCGTTACAACTATTCGGACTATCAATTGGATTTGGAAAACGCTTGAATTGGCCCGATGACTATTTCCAATTCTCTGCTAATTTAAGTTATCAATTATATGTCTTAAAAGATTGGCAATACCTATACTATATGCAAAACGGAACATCGCATAGCATATCGTTGGGATTGACACTATCTCGAAACTCAATGGATAACCCTCTATATACGAGAAGAGGATCAGAGTTCGTTCTGTCGTGTCAACTTACACCGCCATACTCTATGTGGGAGAATGTTGATTATGCTACAGCCAAAGATTATGAAAAATACAAATGGATAGAGTACCACAAGTGGAAGATAAAAGGTCGTATATTCTTGCCACTTACAAAATATGACTCAAAATACACATTGGTATTGATGGCTCGAGCAGAAGCCGGAATATTAGGCTCATATAATCGTGCAAAAAAATCTCCATTCGAAACCTACTATATGGGAGGAGATGGAATGTCAGGATATAGCAGTACTTATGCAACAGAGACAATTGCGTTGCGTGGATACGAAAATGGTTCGCTAACACCATACGGATATGATGGATATGCGTACGCCCGATTTGGATTAGAGTTGCGATGTCCTATATTAATGGAAGGATCAACAACAATATATGGTTTGGCATTTGTAGAGGGAGGAAATGCCTGGACTGAGGTTCGTGATTTTAACCCATTCAACCTAAAAAAATCAGCAGGAGTCGGAGTCAGAATATTCCTTCCAATGATTGGATTGATGGGTATCGACTGGGCATACGGATTTGATAAAGCATTCCCATCTAACGATAAAGTTGGAGGAAGTCAAATTCACTTTATTATAGGACAAGAGTTCTAAGACAATTAGAAATGAGGAGTTGGTAATTTCTAATTTTAAACCAAATGCAAATTTGGTTGTCAAAAAGACAGAACATAACTTAAAGACGGAAAATTATGAAAAAGTTGTCGATTATTTTAGCTGCATTTATAGCAATGGTAGCAATTGAGGCAAACGCTCAAAAATTTGCACTTATTGATATGGAGTATATATTAAAAAGTATTCCCGAGTATGAAATGGCAAATGAGCAGTTAAAACAAGTATCTCAAAAATGGGAGAAAGAGGTAGAGCAACAAGCCGAGAAAGTTGAGGCAATGTATAAAGATTACCAAGCCAACTCAATATTCTATACAGACGAACAAAAAAATCAAAAAGAGCAGGATATATTAGAGGAGGATAAAAAAACACAAGAGTTAAAACGCTCATATTTTGGACCAGAGGGTGAACTATTCAAAAAACGAGAAGCCTTAATGAAACCCATACAAGATAATATTTACGAAGCTGTAAAATCAATATCTGAAACAAAAGGTTACCAAATGATACTTGATAGAGCATCTGCAGTGAGTGTAATATTTGCAACACCCAAAATAGATATAAGTAACGAAGTATTATCAAAGTTGGGATATTCAAAATAAATATATAAATTTGCATCATATAAAGTAGAAATTAACCAATAAACAAAATAATTATGTTAAAGAAACTATTAGTTGCGGCATTCATAGCATTGCCCCTATGTGCATCTGCACAAGACCTTAAATTTGCAACAGTAAATCTTCAAACAATTTTTCAAGCAATGCCTGAAACTACAGCGGCGAACGCAGCAATTCAGGAGAAAGCAAAACAATATGAAGATGAGAATTTGAAAATGCGTGAAGAGCTTGAGAAAAAATATACAGAATATACAGCAGAACGCGAAACATTGCCCGAGAATATTAGAGCACGTCGTGAGCAAGAGATACAAGAGATCTCTCAACGTATGGAAAACTTTATGGAGGTAGCTCGCAACGATTTGCAACAACAACAAGAGCAATTGATAGCACCTATCCAAGAGAAATTAATGAATGCAGTAAAAGAGGTTGCTACAGAGGGAAATTATGTATATGTTCTTGATGAGCAACAAGTTGTATTCAAAGGCTCTATGACAGAAGATATCACACCTAAAGTGATAGCAAAATTAGGAATACAATAATAGAAAAATAAATAATAAAAAAATAAGAGAGTCAAAACTCTCTTATTTTTTTAAATGATACGTTATGAAGAGAATAT
>JAZONU010000372.1:0-6160 GCA_045654605.1 Candidatus Caccoplasma sp.
AGGATAACAGCTTCTACGTCATCACCAACTTTGAGGAAGTCGTTAGCTGTGCGAAGGTGTAGGCTCCAGCTCATTTCTGGAACGTGGATAAGACCTTCAACGCCAGGGATAACTTCTACGAATGCACCATAATCAGCCATCACAACAACTTTACCTGTGATTTTGTCACCTACTTTAAGGTCAGCGTTGAGAGCATCCCATGGGTGAGGAGTAAGTTGTTTAAGACCAAGAGCAATACGTTTTTTGTCGTCGTCGAAGTCAAGGATAACAACGTTGATTTTCTCGTCGTTTTTAACGATTTCTTCTGGGTGAGTTACGCGACCCCAAGAAAGGTCTGTGATGTGGATAAGACCGTCAACTCCACCAAGGTCGATGAATACTCCGTAAGATGTGATGTTCTTAACGATTCCTTCAAGTACTTGACCTTTTTCAAGTTTAGAGATGATGTCTTTCTTTTGTTGCTCAAGTTCAGCCTCGATAAGAGCTTTGTGTGATACAACAACGTTACGATACTCTTGGTTGATTTTAACTACCTTGAACTCCATAGTTTTACCTACGAACATATCGTAATCGCGAATAGGTCTGATGTCGATTTGTGATCCGGGAAGGAATGCCTCAATTCCGAATACGTCAACAATCATACCGCCTTTAGTACGGCATTTGATATAACCTTTTACTATCTCGCTGCTTTCAAGAGCCTCGTTAACACGATCCCAAGAACGTGCTGCACGTGCTTTTTTGTGTGATAGCAAAAGTTGTCCTTTTTTGTCCTCTTGGTTCTCTACGAAAACCTCTACTTTATCACCAACTTTAAGTTCTGGGTTGTAGCGGAACTCGTTCATAGAGATGATACCATCTGATTTGTAGCCGATGTTTACAACTACTTCTCTTTTGTTCATTGATATAACAGTACCTTCTGTTACATCTTTGTCTTTTACGGTGTTGATGCTGTTGTCATAAGCTTGCTCCAACTCCTCGCGGCTTTTCTCGCCAAATGTCTCGCCTTTTTCATAGGCTTCCCAATTGAAATCTGCAATTGGTTCTAGTAATTCTTTTTCCATTTTGTTAATTAATTGTTTAATAATTAATGGGTTAGACTTTATGTTGTCAAAAAATCGTTGCAAAGATACTGTTTTTTGCTCTAATTACAAAGGATTTAGGTAGTTTTTATTAGTTAAAAGTGCTAATAATTACGATTTTATCTTAATTAGAAATTAGGAATTAGGAATTAGAAATTTTGCGATTAAGATAGAGTAGTGTCAAATTTATTTGAGTACTACCAAAGCCGGAGCATAATCAATAAACAAAGGTCTGTTAATGAGGATTTTTTAATTGAAATAAAGTCTCTGTTTAATTAATTCCTAATTTCTAATTGTGGCGAGCCACGAACTAATTTCTAATAAAAAACTAATACCACTTCTCGTTATCGTAAGGACTTGTACTCTTTTCGTATTTAAGGTCTTGCAACATTGCTGATTTAACGCTGATTCTGAAGTCATACGATTGATATGGCCCTACGGGGACAAAGTTACAACTCATACTCCAGCAGTGCATATCACGAGTTATACCACAGCTCATATATGCAATTTTTTTCATATCAAAGTCATAGCTTGCCGAGAAGGTAAAGGTCCAATTTTTTGTTGGCTGAATATTTCCAGAGAAACTTAAATTTTGGTTTATTTTTCCGTTGTACTCCATCTTCTCTTTATTGAACTCTCCATATCCATAGCTTATTGAGTAGTTAATTGAGAAGCTCCAAGGTATTTTCCATATCTGATAACCATCTTTCATGTCGCTGTCGCTATTATTCGTCTCGGTCTCTCCCTTCTCTTTTCGTTCAGCCTCTTTCTGTTCCCTGATTCGAGCTAACTCTTCAAGATTGGTTATTGGTTCTCCGGTATCGCTCAATATTGGGCTTGAGTCGCTGTCTTCTTTATCATCTTTTTTACCAAACCACTTTTTAAAGGTGTCATTATTGAAGGTGTAAGAAAAAGATGTTCCTGTGCTTGAGAGACGTCCCAATCCCTTTCCTGCTTTCCATCTGGGTATATTTACTCTTACGGGATTGCCGTATGAGTTTAGTTGATATGTATATGTATCAAATGTAAAGTTTGTTTGTAGATTGAAATTTTTGTACAGTTTAATTAGTACGTTCATATTGATATTGCTCCAATTCATTGAATCGGCAGCGACGTTATAACCCCAGTTTACACCGAGGTTTTCAATCAGGCTAATCTTTTTGACTCCCGAAGAGTCGCGTTTGGAGTTGACCTTCATTTCAAGGTTGTTTGCCAAACTGAAATTGATTGTTCCTTGCCGTCCTTGTGGGGCTGTTCCGAATATATTATGGGCAAAGGGGGAGTATTTTACCTCCCTAACCGAGCCGTCTTTGTTTATTTGTGTATAGCGTTGCCAAAAACCAAATCTTTCAGCACTGAAATCAGGAGCTCCCGTAATGCTTACGCTTGGAGTTATGACGTGTCGAATCATCTTTATTTTCTTCCCACCAAACCATTTTGCTGGTTGATAAAATCCGTATAATTTGGTCTGCATTGAGATGCTTCCGCTATAATTATATACGTTATAGAATCCGTAAATTGTATCATTTACAACTGCCGATGCGTGAGGATCCCACTGCTTCATTATTCTGTTTGTGTACATCCTATCGGTAAATGTAAACGAGGGAGTTATGTTTATATATTTAAACAACGAGAATGTTGCGGATATGGGAATGGTGTGTTGCATACCATTTCGCCAATCTTTTATAAGATTTGATTTAAACAATAGATTTTGCTTTGTGGTGATGTTGTTGCGGAACATTCCCGAATAGCTAAAACTTATTTTTTCGTACCACTTCTCTTTCCCAACAGGATTTTTTCGTTTAAATGGGTATATTCGGCTTACGTTAATAGTGAAATCGGGTAAAGAGACTACTATTGTAGAGTCTTTACTTCGTTGCGTAATATTTGTTGTTGCCGATATTGACACCGGAGCATTCGGAAAAGAGTATGTGAAGTTGATTGTTGAACTTTTTGTGTTTTGAGTAAATTCTGATGAATTATAGTATGTGCTTAAACTGTTTCTGTCATATCCGCTTGTTGTAAAGTTTACCTTTGCCGAGAAGTTCATGTTCGGATTTGCTTTTCGGTCTTGGCGGTGTTGCCAAACAAAGCGGAAGTTTGTCTGTTTTGAGTAGTCGGGCATACCTTTATCTCCCAAAACGGTTGTGATATAGCTTGCGTTTATGTACCCCGAGAATTTATATCGTTTTGCATATATTGATTGTCCTTGTATTCCCCAAGAACCTTTTGTATATATTTCACCCGTTAGAGCCAAGTCAACGCAATCGTTAATAGCAAAGTAGTAACCTCCGTTGCGAAGATATAAACCTCTTCTCATCTCCTCTCCTACGGTAGGAAAGATAACTCCGGATGAGTATTTCTCAGAGAAAGGGAAGAAACCGAAAGGAAGGGCAAGGGGTAGGGGAACACCTCCTAAAACCATATATGCTGGTCCTGTTACGACATTTTTGCCAGGACGCATCTTTGCCTTTGTTAGTTGTAGATGAAAGTGTGGATTTTCGTAATTGTCGCAGGTTGTGTATTTTCCGTTAGCAAGATAGAAATCTCCTGCGGCATCCTTTTTTGTTTTACCTCCAACAAGATATCCTTCTCCTTGTTGGGTTTTTACGTTAGTAATATATCCACGTTGGCTTTTAAAGTTGTATTTCATCGTTTCCGACTCATACTCTCCACTGTTGTCTTTGAATATTGGTGAGCCAATAGTGTTGCCTAATGAGTCTGTAACACCAATAGCATATACGGTGCTACTATCCATGTCCATTCTTATTTCATGGGCTGTAAGCTCAATATCTTGGTAATTGATTTTGCTCGAACCAAACATATACGCCATATTGCCATTCCTTAATACCATTGAATCGGTAGCAGTATATGTTACTATGTCTTCAAGAGCCTCTTTTTTTTGAATTGGTTTGGTATTATTGGGGATGGAATCGTTTGGGATAGAGTCGGTTTGGGTAAAATCCGCAGAAGATAACAGAGTGCTATCGTTTGGTATAGTATCAGATGATAAGGGGGCAGCTTTGTCAGCCCCATTATATCGTTGTTGAGCTCCGCTATATAAGTTTATTGAGAGCAGAGCAACAATCAAGATTAAAACTATTTTATAAAAACTGTATCTCCTTTTTGACATATATCCTCGAAAACTCCGAGTAGTAAATGTAATGCCTACTCTCCGTAATCAACCTACAAAGTTAGTTATTTTAGTACAACTTACCGAATTAAAACCCCTTTTTGTTGATTTTTAGTGAGGATTTTAATATTATATAAGAATATAAAGTTGTTTTAACTATTTAGAAAGTTCGTTTAAGGGTATAATATGTGTGTATTATTAAACGAGAAATGATAAAATAGTTGATAGATATTATGATAGAAGTTCTACCCAAGCATCAAATCTTTTCAAAGTTTCATCTCCGAAACGTTCGAGAGAACCCCTTGCCTCGGCAACAGTTTTGCATTTGTTTGGGGTACTTTTCGAAAAGAATTTATCGGCATAGGCTACAATAATTTCTTCTATCGAAACAGGTATCATATCAATTTTGGGAAGTGGTAAGTTTTGTTCTTCTATCTCTTTTGCAGAGATACCAGCACCGGTATGTCTTTCGCAAACGAGAGCATGTTTGCCTAACCCCTCAGATCTCAATATTTCAGCACCCATAAGCGAGTGTAGGATATAAGGTTTTTCTCCTGTGCAAAATATTTTAGGAGCTTTTGTGAGGTATATTCCAATATCGTGTAGCATTGCTGCTTCATAAACAAAAGAGACATCGGCACCCAAGTGAGGGTGCGATGTCGCTATTTTAACTGCTAACTCTGCCACGCTTTTGCTATGAGCAATAAGCAGGTCATATAGAGGAGTGTTTTTTGTATAATACTTCTCTATTATGGCTAAACAATCTATTCTATTACAGTTGTCCATTGGTGTTTGTCTTCAACCTCTCCGTATTGAATACCTCTCAATTCGTTATACAATTTTGTACTTAAAGGTCCGGGACGTCCATCTTTTGAAATTACATAACAGATATTATTGTCAAGGTCATCAACGCGTTGCATTGGAGATATTACAGCTGCAGTTCCACATGCACCAGCCTCTTCAAATGTAGCCAACTCCTCTTCAGGTATTTGGCGTTGTTCAACTTTCATTCCCATGTCTTCAGCCAATTGCATCAAACTACGGTTTGTGATTGATGGAAGAATAGATGAAGATTTAGGAGTAATGTATGTGTTGTCTTTAATTCCGAAGAAGTTTGCCGCACCTGCCTCATCAATATATTTTTTCTCTTTTGCATCAAGATATAACTCGCAAGAGTAACCTAAATCGTGAGCTTGTTTGTTTGCCAAAAGACTTGCAGCATAGTTTCCTCCAACTTTATAGCGTCCTGTTCCAAGAGGAGCCGCACGATCATAACCTCTGATTATTACGTATGGAGTTGTTGAGAATCCACCTTTGAAGTAAGGTCCAACGGGAGTTACGAATATTAAGAAAAGATACTCCTTTGCAGGGTGTACTCCAACTTGAGCTCCTGTTCCAATTAGAAGAGGTCTTATGTATAGAGATGCACCACTTTCGTATGGAGGGACAAAACGTTCGTTTAGTTTTACAACCTTTTCAACCATTTCGCAGAACATCTCGGTAGGAAGTTCAGGCATAAGTATGCCTCGACAAGTAGATTGTAAGCGTTCAGCATTGTCTTTCATTCTAAAGACGCGAATTTTTCCGTCTTTTCCTCTAAATGCTTTAAGACCCTCAAAAGCCTCTTGCCCATAGTGAAGACAAGTTGCAGCAATGCTCATATTTATAGTCTCTGTTGAACTTATTTCAACTTCTCCCCACTTGCCGTCGCGATAATATCGACGAACATTATAATCGGTGGGCATATATCCGAACGATAAGTTTGCCCAATCTATCTCTTGTGTTTTCATTTTTTTATTCTTTAGTGATTGTCCGCAAAGATACAAATTTGAAATTAAAACGCGCAATTTTGCAAAAGATTATTTTAAAAAGCTACTTTTTGAGAATTTATTAAAGGAATATTCGTATGAAACGTAAGAAACTAAATATTCTCTTCATCGTCTTCTTC